>JANXMO010000518.1 GCA_025354615.1 Burkholderiales bacterium
TTTTCATTTGATCGAGAAGCTGCAGCACTTCAACCGCGAACGCATTCCCGAGCGGGTGGTCCACGCCAAGGGCTCGGGGGCTTACGGCAGCTTCACGGTCACGCACGACATCAGCCGCTATTCCAAAGCGAAGTTGTTCGAAACGGTGGGCAAGTCAACGCCCACATTTGTCCGGTTTTCGACAGTGGGTGGCGAAAGAGGCAGCGCCGATACCGAACGCGACCCGCGCGGCTTTGCGGTTCGCTTCTATACCGAAGAAGGCAATTGGGATTTGGTGGGCAACAACACGCCGATGTTTTTCATCAAAGACCCGGTCAAATTCCCGGACTTCGTGCACACGCAAAAGCGCGACCCGCAAACCAATTTGAAGTCGGCCACGATGATGTTCGACTTCTGGAGCCGCGCGCCGGAATCACTGCACCAGGTGACGATGCTGTTCAGCAGCCGCGGCACGCCAGACGGCTACCGGCACATGGACGGCTTCGGCAGCCACACCTACAGCCTGATCAACGCCGCTGGCGAGCGGGTGTTCGTCAAATGGCATTTCCGCACGCAGCAGGGCATCAAAAACCTGAGCGCGGCCGACGCCGTGCGCCTCGCCGGCGAAGACCCTGACTACGCTCAGCGCGATTTGTTCGGCGCGATTGCCCGTGGCGATTTCCCGAAGTGGGACGTTCGCCTTCAAACTGCCACGGAGGCCGAACTGGCGGCGTGGGAACAGCGCACCGGCTGGAACCCGTTTGATTTGACCAAGGTGTGGCCGCATGCGGACTTTCCATTGCAGCCGGTCGGTGTGCTGGTGCTCAACCGCAACCCGCTGAACTACCACGCAGAAGTCGAGCAGGCGGCTTTTTCACCCGCCCATGTGGTGCCTGGCATGGGATATTCGCCCGACAAGATGCTGCAAGGCCGGCTGTTCGGCTACCACGATGCGCAGCTCTACCGTGTTGGCACCAACCACCAGCAGTTGCCGGTGAACGCGCCGCGCTGCCCGTTCCATCACCAGCAGCGGGACGGCCAGATGGCGCTGCAAAATGGCGGCGCGGAACCCAATTACGCCACCGTGGAAGCGGCCGGCACCCGTTCCACTGGCTTCGGTCATGGCGACGCGGGTTGGGCGCTGCACGGCACAGCCGGCCGCCATGATGCGCGAGCCCAGGAAGATGACACGACGCAGGCCGGCAACCTGTTCCGCATCCTGCCGCCCGCGGAACAGCAGCAGCTGTTCGACAATCTGGCCGGCCCGTTGAGCCAGGTGTCGCGTGACATCCAGCAGCGCCAGTTGGGCCATTTCGACCGTGCGGACCCGGCTTACGGCGCCGGCGTGCGGGCAGCGCTGGCCGCCCGCGGCGTGGTGCTCTGAAGCTGCAGCCTGCCGGCCCGGCGTGGTCGGCCGGGCCAGCTGCTCAGCGGTGGTCGACCGACGTGGGCGCGATCATGGTTTGGGTAAAACCATCGTCGCCCTGGCGCGAGCGCTTGTCGTCGGCCAGGCGGTACCAGCGTTGCAAGGCGGCCAGCGCGCCGGGGTCGATATGGTCGCGCAGCTCGGCCAACGTCATGGCCAGCAAGCTGGGTTCATCGAGGCCGGCCCACTGGTTGTCACGAATGAAAGCGCCGAGCCGCGCTTCCAGCCGTGAAGCCGCTTGAAGCCGCGAGGCGGCGTCGTCCGGGTGCAGGCGCGACAAGGCCAAGCGCAGCGCGCCCAGCACCAGCCGGGCTTCGGCCTGTTCGACCGACATGCGCTTGCGGCCCACCCGCGGCAGGCGAACGGTGACCCACTCGGATTGCGGCGCCTCGGCGCCAAAGTCGGGCCGGGTAAACCAGCGGGTCAGAAAAGAAAGCATGGCAACCACCGGTGCAAATTGATGGCCAACAGGATAGCCGAAGCGGCCAGTTTCCTAGGGCTTACCCCAGGGCCGGTTGGTCCCTGAAAACCCGCAATTACTCGGCGCTCTAGATCGACAGCGGGTCGACATCGACCGCCCAGCGCAACACGCGCTGCTCGGCCGCGTCACGCGTGCGGCGCAAGCGGTGCAGCGCGGGCAGCCACTGGGCCAGAAAGCGCTGCAAGGCCTTGCGGGACGGCGATTCGACCAGCATTTGCAGCCGCTCGACGTCGGCCACGCGCGCCACCGGCATCGGCACCGGCGGGTAAACGGCAATGCTTTCCACGCCCGGCGTGTTGCTGGCGCATTCGGCGGCGGCGACGAGAAAGCCGTGGGCGGCCGCCACGGTTTTGGCTTCGGCGCGCAGCATGGCCAGGTGCGCATACGGCGGCAGGCCGGCCATTTCGCGCTCGCGCAGCTGGCTGGCGGCGAAAGCGGCGAAGTCATGCGCGCGCAGCGCGGCATACAGCGCGTGGCGCGGGTGCCATGTCTGCACCCACATCTCGCTGTGTGCGGCCTGAGCCGCGTCCCGCCCGGCGCGGCCGGCGGCTTGCAGCAGCAGCGCGAACAGGCGCTCCGGCGCGCGGAAGTCACTGCTGAACAGCGAGCTGTCAGGGTTGACGGCCGCCACCAGCGTGATGCGCCGGAAGTCGTGGCCCTTGGCCACCATTTGCGTGCCGACCAGCACGTCGACCTCCCCCGCGTGCACCGCGTTCAGCTGCGCCTGCAGCGCACCTTTCAAGCGCGTGCTGTCGGCGTCGATGCGGGCAATGCGCGCCGGCGTGCCGTCAGGGTGGCGCAGCAGGTCGGCGAGTTGTTCTTCCAGGCGCTCGGTGCCGCGGCCGAGCGCGGCGATGTCGAGGTTGCCACAGCTCGGGCAGGCGCGCGGCACGCGTTCGTTGAAGCCGCAGTGGTGACAGCGCAGGCTGCGGTCCAGCTTGTGGAACACGCGCCAGGCGCTGCAATGCGGGCAGCCGCTTTTCCAGCCGCAATCGGCACAGTGCAGCACCGGCGCGTAACCGCGCCGGTTCAAAAACACCAGGCTTTGCTCGCCGCGCGCCAGCCGGTCTTGCAGTGCCGCCAACAAGGCCGGCGACACGGCGGCACCGCTGCCCTGCGGCAACTGGTTCATGTCGACCAGCCGCACCTGCGGCAATGCGCCACCGCCCACCCGCGACGGCAAAGCCAGCCGCAAATACTGGCCCTGGCTGGCGCGCTGCCAGGTCTCGAGCGAGGGCGTGGCCGAGCCCAGCAACACCGGGGCGCCCTCGCGCCGGCCGCGCCACACGGCCAGGTCACGCGCCGAGTAGCGAGCGCCTTCTTGCTGCTTGTACGACGGGTCGTGCTCCTCGTCGACGGCAATCAGCCCCAGCCGTGGCATCGACGCAAACACCGCCAGCCGCGTGCCGAGCACAAGGTCGGCCAAGCCCAGGTGAGCCGCCAGCCAGCTGCGCAGGCGCTGCGCCGGCGTCAACCCACTGTGCAGGGAAACGATGAGCCGGCCAGCGAAACGCGCTTGAAAACGCGCTTCCAATTGCGGCGTCAGGCTGATTTCAGGCACCAGCACCAGCGCCTGGCGGCCTTGCGCCAGCACCTGCGCGGCGGCTTGCAGATAGATCTCAGTCTTGCCGCTGCCCGTCACGCCGTGCAACAGCACGGTTGGCGCCGCGCCTTCCGCGCAGGCAGCAGCCAGCTGGCCCAGCACGGCCGCCTGTTCCTCGCTGAGCGCCGGGGACGGAGATGGAGATGGAGGTGGGCTGTGCGCAGCTGCCGCACTTGCGATCGACTTGCGCAGCTTGGCAATTCGTTGGGCCACCTGAGCGTTGTCCAGCTTGCGCAGCTCGGGCGGCAAAACCGACAACGCCACCTCCCCAATGCCCCGCTGGTAATAGGCCGCCGCAAACTCGACCAAGGCGCACCAGGCCGGCAACAACGGCGGCAACGCCTGCAGCACTTGTGACAGCGGACGCAGCACCACGCCTGCCGGCACAACAGCTTCGCCAAGCCAGACGACGCCCAGCACTTCGCGCCGTGCCAACGGCACCCGCACCAACGTGCCGGCGGACAAGGCCGTGTTGTTTAAATAATCCAGCGGGGTGCTGTGCGCGCTGTGTTGGGGTAATTCCAGTGCCACTCGAAGGCGAACGGCTTCATCCATTGGCGCCCGTTCGACACGAACGCTGATGAAGAAAGTTAGCGCCCGAAGCTAGAAAATTTCTCACTTTGCAACCCTAAGCTGATGATTCACAAAGCATTTTTAATCTATCCACGGTTTCTGTGGATAACTTTGTGGGTAAGCTGCCGAAAGCAGCGTTAAATGCTTGATTCAACGGGCTTCCTGTTGGATTGCCCTCATTGGGTGCATCCAGGCAGGTCAAGCAAAATCAACGACTTAGCGACCCCCCTGGAAATGGCTCACAGACCGCGCAAAGCGCCCCTACCATAAAACCCGAAGCAACGATTTTGGGGATAAGTCAAGGGTTCCAAGCGCTGTTACGTGAAAATTTCTCATTTGACAGAGGTTGGACAAAGCGGCGTTGAAGACCGTGTTATGGCGTGCCACGCGCCTGCGTTGACAGCTCGTGCACCGCCTCCACCAACACGCCAACATGGTCTGGCGGCGTGTGCTGGCTGATGCCGTGCCCCAGATTGAAGATGTGCCCATTGCCCGTGTTACCCGCTTCGCCCGGCGGCCCCCAGCTGTGCAGCAGCCGCGCCACTTCAGCGCGGATTTGCGCCGGCGAGGCAAACAAGACGTTGGGGTCGAGGTTGCCTTGCAGTGCCACCCGGTCGCCAACGCGCTGGCGGGCTTGCCCCAAGTTGACTGTCCAGTCCAAACCCAGGACGTCAGGCTGCAAGGCCGCCATTTCTTCAAGCCAGAGGCCGCCGCCTTTGGTGAACAGCAAATGCGGAATGCGCACCCCGCCGTGTTCTTTTTTCAGCTGCCGCAACACGCGTTGTGAATAGGCCAGGCTGAACTGCTGAAAAGCACCATCAGCCAGCACGCCGCCCCAGCTGTCAAACAGCATTACCGCCTGGGCACCGGCTTCGATCTGCAGGTTCAGGTACAGCGCCACGGCATCGGCGTTGACGGCCAGGATGCGGTGCATCAGATCGGGCCGTGAATACAACAGGGTTTTGACCAGCCGGTAGTCGGACGAGCCGCCACCCTCGACCATGTAGCACGCCAGCGTCCACGGGCTGCCGGCAAAGCCGATCAGCGGCACGCGGCCGTTGAGGGCGCGGCGGATGGACGTGACGGCGTCGAACACATAGCGCAGCTGGGCCATGTCGGGCACCTGCAGCCGCTCGACTGCCGCTTCGTCACGCACCGGGTGCGCAAATTTGGGCCCTTCGCCCAGCGCGAAACTCAAGCCGAGGCCCATGGCGTCGGGCACGGTCAGGATGTCGGAAAACAAGATGGCAGCGTCGAGCGCGTAGCGCTCCAGCGGCTGCAGCGTCACTTCGGTGGCGTAGTCCGTATTCGTCGCCAGGCCCATGAAGCTGCCGGCACGGGCGCGCGTGGCGCGGTACTCGGGCAAATAGCGGCCGGCTTGGCGCATCAGCCACACGGGCGTGTAGGGCGTAGGCTGGCGCAGGCAGGCGCGCAAAAACGTGTCGTTTTGAAGGGGTGCAAACATCGGCGGATTATCGTGGCGCCTGCCCCGCGCACGCGGCGGGCGAAATACGTGCAGACTTGTCACCCCTCTCGACTTTTGGAGCGCTTCGCCATGCTGGCCCATACCGTTCTTCAAACCATCGGCAACACCCCGCACATACGCATTCACCGGCTGTTCGGCGCGGGCGCGAACGTCTACATCAAGAGCGAGCGCAGCAACCCTGGCGGCTCGATCAAAGACCGCATCGCGCTGGCGATGGTCGAAGCGGCCGAAGCCACGGGCACGCTGCGCCCGGGCTTCACCATCGTCGAGCCAACCTCGGGCAACACCGGCGTCGGGCTGGCCATGGTGGCCGCCGTCAAGGGCTACCCGCTGGTGCTGGTGATGCCGGAGAGCATGAGCGTCGAGCGCCGCCGGCTGATGCTGGCCTATGGCGCCCGCTTCGTATTGACGCCGCGCGAAAAAGGCATGAACGGTTCAATCGCACGGGCCGCCGAGCTGGTGGCGGAAATCCGGGCCACGGGTGCCGGCGCCTGGACGCCGCAGCAGTTCGAAAACCCGGCCAACATCGAGGTGCACGCGCGCACCACGGCGCAGGAAATTGCCGCTGACTTCCCGAACGGCATCGACGCGTTGATCACCGGCGTGGGCACCGGCGGCCATATCACCGGCTGCGCGCAGGTGCTCAAAGCAAAATGGCCACAGCTGAAGGTGTTTGCGGTGGAGCCCAGTGCCAGCCCGGTCATCAGCGGCGGCAAACCCAGCCCGCACCCGATCCAGGGCATTGGCGCCGGCTTCATCCCAGCCAACCTGCACGTGGAACTGCTGGACGGCACGATTCAGGTTGAGGCCGAAGCGGCACGCGAAATGGCCCGCCGCAGCGCGCGCGAGGAAGGCCTGCTGGTCGGCATCTCGTCAGGCGCCACGCTGGCGGCGATTGCGCAAAAACTGCCAGAACTGCCCGCTGGCGCCACCGTGTTGGGCTTCAATTACGACACCGGTGAACG
>JANXMO010000552.1 GCA_025354615.1 Burkholderiales bacterium
CGATCGCGCAACACTGACGCTGACCGGTGTTTCCAGCGAAGCCTTGCGCGGCTGGTTGGCCGAGGCGCGCAGCGCAGCCCGGGCGCGGCCGGTCGAACTGCAACTGACCCGCGCCGCGGCCGGCTTCACCGGCTCGGTCACAGTGGCCTTTGGAGCGGGCACTTGAGGCAGGGCTGGGGCAGCGGCAGAACCTGGCGGCCGTTTGCCGATGCAGCCGTGCAGGCCACTCAAACCGAACAGGCCTGGGGCCACTTGCGCAGCGCGGCAGTGCGCTGGGCCATGGCGGGCACGCTCGTGGGCGCCGTGCTGGCCTGGGTGTTTTGTGCCCCCGCCGCCTGGCTGGCGCGCGCAGTGGGCGACGCCACGCAGCAAAGGGTGGTGCTGGCCGATGCACGCGGCACGGTTTGGTCCGGCAGCGCCCTGTTGGTGCTGACCGGCGGGCCCGGTGCGCGAGATGCCCGCGCCTTGCCGGGCCGTCTGGCCTGGACGATCCGCCCTTTCGGATGGGGCCTGCAACTGCAACTGCAACAAAGCTGTTGTTTGAACGGCCCGCTGACGCTGACTTGGCGCGCTGGCTGGAGCCGCCATGTGTTGGCTCTGTTGTCCAAAAGTCCGATGATCGGCCAATGGCCCAGCGCCTGGCTGGCTGGGCTGGGCACGCCGTGGAACACGTTGCAGCTCGGCGGCCTGATGCAATTGGCCTCGCCAGGGTTGACGCTTGAATGGGCGCAGGGCCGCTGGCGTTTTGACGGCCGTGCGGAGATTGACTTGCTGGGCATGTCGTCTCGCCTGTCGACCTTGTCACCGATCGGCAGCTACCGGGCGGCGATGATCGGCAACGCAGGCAACGCAGGCAGCCCACAAATCAGCCTGAGCACGCTGGACGGCGCGCTGCAGCTCAGCGGCAGCGGCAGCATTACCGCACGCGGCCTGCGCCTGCGTGGTGAGGCGCGTGCCGCCCCCGGCTCGGAAGCGGCGCTCAACAGCCTGCTGAACATCATTGGACGGCGCGATGGCCCGCGCTCCGTCATTTCGATCGGACCGCCATGAACGCCCATTTTTCTTCCCGCGCCTCGCAAAAGGTTTTTCGACGGCTGTGCACCCGCACCACCGCTGCGCTGCTCAGTGTGTTGCTGGCAACCACACCGCTGGCTCAAACAGCAGCCTCTGCAGGCGCACGCGGCAAAGGCGCGGCCACGCCGGTGACCTTGAATTTCGTCAATGCCGACATCGAGGGCGTGACGCGCGCCATGGCTGCCATCCTGCGCCAGCAGTTCATCGTCGACCCGCGCGTTAAAGGCAACATCACGCTCTACAGCGAAGAGCCACTGTCGCCGCGTGACGCTTACCTGAACTTTCTCGCGGCGCTGCGCGGGCTGGGCTTCACGGTGGTGGAGGCCGGCGGACTGTACAAAGTGGTGCCCGAAGCCGATGCCAAGCTACAAAGCGGCACCGTGGCCATCGGCAACACCAGCCGCCGCGGCGACCAGATCTTGACGCAGATCTTTCGCCTGGTCCACGAAAGCGCCAACAACCTGGTGCCGGTGCTGCGGCCGTTGATCAGCCCGAACAACACCATTAACGCCAACCCGGGCAACAACACGCTCGTCATCACGGACTACGCCGACAACCTGCAGCGCATTGGCCGCATCATCGCGGCGATGGACACGCCGGCGGCGGGCGATGTCGAAGTGCTGACGCTGAAGAACGCCGTGGCCGCCGACGTGGCCGCGCTGGTGCAGCGCATGAGCGACACCGCTGGCAGCGGCCTGACCCTGCCAGGTGCACCGGCCAGCAACGCGGCGTCGATCGTGGTGGATGCGCGCAGCAACTCGCTGCTCGTGCGCGCGCCCAACCCGGCCCGCATGGCGTCGATACGCGCGCTGGTCCAAAAGCTGGACCAGCCGCTGGACGGCAGTGGCGCCAACGGCAACATCTGGGTCGTGCATTTGAAAAACGCCGATGCGACCAAGCTCGCCACCGTGTTGCGGGCGGCGTTTTCTGCCGGTGCCGGCAGCGGCGGTGCTGCAGGCACGTCAAACAACACGGCAACCACGCCCGCGGCCCCGCAAACCAACAACACGGCCGGTGGCGCCAACCCGGCCGCCACAGCGCCGCTCAGCGCCTCGCCATCACCGTCCACCGGCGGTTTCGTGCAGGCCGACGCGGCCACCAATTCCTTGGTGATCACCGCGCCCGAGCCGATGTACCGCCAGGTGCGCGCAATGATCGACCAACTGGATTCACGCCGCGCGCAGGTCTACATCGAAAGCATGATCGTCGAGGTTTCCGGCGGCAACGATGCTGACTTTGGCTTTCAGTGGCAAGGCCTGATCGGCAAAAGCGGCGACAGCTCTGGTGTGGTGCTGGGCACCAATTCCTCGGTTGGCGGGCCCAGCATCATCTCGCTGGCGCAAACCATTGCCGGCGTCAACGGCAGCGCAAGCGCCAGCCCCGCGCTGCCAGGCGAAGGCTTGAACATCGGGTTGGTCCGAAAATTCGCCGGCGCCTACAACCTGGCAGCGATTGCGCGGCTGCTGCAAAGCCAGGCCAACACCAACATCGTCTCGACGCCCAACTTGGTCACGCTGGACAACGAAGAGGCGAAGATCATCGTCGGCAGCAACGTGCCTTTTATCACCGGCCAGTTCACCAACACCGGCACCGCCACCACCAGCCCGTTTCAGACGATTGAACGCAAAGACGTCGGCATCACGCTGCGCATCCGGCCGCAAATTGGCGAGAACGGCGCGGTGCGGATGACGCTGTTCCAGGAATCATCGAGCTTGTCCGCCCTGACGGCGCCTGGCACGAGTAACGCCGGTCCGTCGACCGACAAGCGCTCGATCGAATCAACCGTGGTGGTCGACGACGGTCAGATCATCGTGCTCGGCGGCCTGATCGAAGACCGCTACACCGACAACAAATCGAAGGTGCCGCTGCTGGGCGATATTCCGTACGTCGGCGCGCTGTTCCGTAGTGAAAGCCGTAGCAAGAAGCGCACGAACCTGATGGTGTTTTTGCGCCCCATCGTGATGCGCGACGGCGCGACCGCCGACCGCCTGTCGCTGGAACGCTACGACCTGATCCGTGCGCAGCAGAAAGACGCCCAGCCCAACGCCAGCTTCCTGATCCCGATCAACGAGTCGCCGGTGCTGCCGCCGTCACGTCGCGTCGAGTCGACCGAGCTGCCGCTGAACCCGCCGCCAAGTTCGCCGGGTGCGTCGAAACAGCCGGCCGCGCCAGCGCCGGCTTCCGCCAACTGAGGTCACCGCCATGGGCGCACGCCACCCCTTGCCTTACAGCTACGCCAAAGCACACCACCTGCTGCTGGAAAACGACGGCACGCAGCTGGTGCTGTGGGCGCCGGAAGGCGTGTCGCTGCCGGCGCTGGGTGAGGTGCTGCGGCTGTATGACGTCGATGTGCTCGAACGCGAGCCGGCCAGCACGCTGGGCAACCGGATTGCGGCGGCTTACGCCGGCAGCGAGTCGAGCGCCGCCACGGTGATCGGCGAAGTGGAGAGTGCGGTCGACTTGTCACGCATGCTGCAGGAACTGCCGGCGATCGAAGATTTGCTCGAAACCTCGAATGACGCGCCCATCATCCGCATGCTCAACGCGCTGCTGACGCAGGCGGCGAAAGACGGCGCGAGCGACATCCACATCGAACCTTACGAGCGCAGCAGCGCGGTGCGCTTCCGCGTTGACGGCACGCTGCGTGAAGTCGTGCAACCGAACAAGGCGCTGCATGCGGCGCTGATTTCGCGGCTGAAGATCATGGCCGAGCTCGACATCGCCGAGAAACGCCTGCCGCAGGATGGCCGCATCAGCCTGCGCATCGGCGGGCGGGCGGTTGACGTGCGCGTCAGCACGCTGCCGTCGTCGCACGGCGAACGTGCGGTGCTGCGGCTGCTCGACAAAGCCGAGTCCAAGTTCACGCTCGAAGGGTTGGGCATGAGCGGCGAAACGCTGCGCCGCTTCGACCGGCTGATCGCCCAGCCGCACGGCATCGTGCTCGTCACCGGCCCGACCGGTTCGGGCAAGACGACCACGTTGTATGCCTCGCTGGGCCGCATCGACACCAGCGGCACCAATGTGCTGACGGTCGAAGACCCGGTCGAATACGAGCTGGCCGGCATTGGCCAGACGCAGGTCAACCCAAAGATCGACCTGACCTTCGCCAAGGCGCTGCGCGCCATCCTGCGGCAAGACCCCGACATCATCATGATCGGCGAAATCCGCGATTTCGAGACGGCGCAAATCGCCATTCAGGCGTCGCTGACCGGTCATTTGGTATTGGCCACGCTGCACACCAATGACGCGCCCAGCGCCGTCACCCGCTTGATCGACATGGGCGTCGAACCCTTCCTGCTCAGCTCCAGCCTGCTGGGCGTGCTGGCGCAGCGGCTGGTGCGCAAGCTGTGCCCGCTGTGTCGCAAGCTCGACCCGCGCGGCCGCTACCACCCGGTGGGTTGCAGCGAGTGCGGCAACACCGGCTACAAAGGGCGCACTGGCGTTTACGAACTGATGGTGGCCGACGAGCAGGTCAGGGCGATGATCCACAACCGCGCGTCCGAGTCGCAGCTGTTCACCGCTGCCGAGCAGGGCGGCTTGCGCTCGATGCGCGAAGACGGCCAGCGGCTGGTCGACGAAGGCATCACGGCGGCGGAGGAAGTGATGCGGGTGACGCGCGAATGACGCTCCCAATGCTGCTGGTGTCAGTTTCGTCCGCAGGCGGGCTGGTGCAGCGGCCTGCGTCGCGCATGCGTTGAGCTGTAGAACATGCCTGCTTTCAAGTTTGAAGCCCTGACCGCCGCCGGCAAGTCGACAACCGGCCTGCTGGAAGCCGACAACGCCCGCGCGGCGCGCGCCCAACTGCGCGCGCAGGCGCTGGTGCCCATGACGGTGACTGCCGTCGCGTCTGCCGGCACGCAGGCGATGGGCTTGTCGCTGGCGCGCCGCGTGTTCTCGTCAACCAGTTTGACGGTGTGGACACGCCAACTGGCCGGGCTGGTGGGCAGCGGTTTGCCGCTCGAACGTGCGTTGACGGCCCTGACCGACGAGGCGGAAGAACCTCGGCAGCGCGAACTGGTGGCGCATTTGCGCGCCGAGGTCAACGCCGGCTCGGCCTTCGCCCGCGCG
>JANXMO010000582.1 GCA_025354615.1 Burkholderiales bacterium
CTGCCTGAACCTGTCATCCGGCTGTTGCCATAAACACCTTGAAGCCAATCGGCGGCTTGTTTGACTGCCGGGCACATCTGCTGCGCCGCGGGCTGTAAATCGTTGCGCGAATCGGTTTTCAACAACTCCCACATTTCTTCAACAGCGTCACAATCGATTCGATTGCCTTGATCTGATGCCGAAGCATCAAAGCCTTCAACTATAGCAGCATCACATTTTTCCTTGACCAACGGATGGGCGAACAAGGCGCGCGTTTCGATGCTGGCGGCGGGCTTGGCAACCACCAGGTGTTGGCAAGGGACGTTCAAAACGCTGAGCTGCTCACCGATGCCTTGCACCAGCGCATTGCGCCCGCCGATGAAAAACGGCACATCCGCGCCCAGTGCCACGGCCAGCGATTGCAGCTGTGCAACAGGCCAATGCAGCTGCCACAGCCGGTTCAAAGCCAGCAACGTGCTGGCAGCGTCCGAGCTGCCGCCGCCCATGCCGGCGCCAGTTGGCACTTGTTTTTGAATGTGGATGTCGACACCCAAATGGCAGGCGCTGGCTTGCTGCAGCACGCGCGCGGCCCGCAGGCACAAATCATCGACGGGCAGCGGTTCGCCCAAATCATGGCGGGCCAGCCGGCCATCGGTGCGCAGTTCAAAATGCAAGGTGTCGCACCAGTCGATCAGCACAAAAGCTGAACGCAGCAGGTGATAGCCGTCCGCACGGCGCCCCACCAGGTGCAGGAACCAGTTCAGCTTGGCTGGCGCTGCAACGTCGTAAATGGCACGGAGCGTCAAAGCCTATTCCAGTTGGACTTGCACCGAGACGGCGGGCGCCTGCAGCCGGCGCGCCACCATGAGGGACGCTGAAGCGAAGCGCGTCAAATCCACGTTCCAGCCCAATTGGCTGAAGCCCGCAGGAGCGGGCGATTGAGACGCCACGCTGTCAGCGCCCGGCCACGGTTGCCCGTGCAGCCAGCTGAACAAGGCGGCAACCGGGATTTCCTCTCCCAGCAGCTGTTTCGTGAGCGCAGCCATGTCAGGGTAGGTCGACCGGCCCTGCGGCGTGTTCAGCGTCGCCTGCGCCGGTTGCCACCTGGCCTGCGCGAGCGTAGTGCCCAACGGCGTTTGAAGGACCAGCAGGCCGTGTTGGGCATTGCCGCTCAACTCGAAGTTGGCACTCAATGATTTTTTATCCGCCGTATTGGCAGCGTCGACACGGACGCTGAGCCGCCCGGTCAACGGGCGGTCTTGTGCCTGTTGGTCAGATAGCGGTGCCTGGATGTTGGCGCAACCGCCCATGAGGCCGACGGCCGCCAGCGCCAGCGCCAGCGCCGCAGCGCCGAGCGCCTGGTGTCGCCACCCCTGCGGCATTACAGCTCGACCTGGAGACGGGTCAGCGTTTCTGTCAGCACGTCATTGGCGTTGTCGCGCTGGCGTGCGTCGCGCCAGATACGGCGGGCCTCATCGCGGTTGCCGTCGACCCACAGCACCTCGCCGAGGTGCGCCGCGATTTCCGGGTCAGGCCGCGATTGGTAGGCATTGCGCAGCAGTTTCAGCGCCTCGTTGCGGCGGCCCATGCGGTATTCAACCCACCCCAGGCTGTCGGTGATGAAAGGCTCGTTCGGCGCCAGCTCCAGCGCTTTCTGTACCAACGCACGCGCTTCGGGCAGGCGCACATTGCGCTCAGCCAGTGAAAAACCGAGTGCGTTGTGCGCGTGCGCGTGGTTGGGCTGGAGCACGATAACGCGTCGTAGCAGGTGCTCCATGTCGTCAAGCCGGTTGAGTTTCTCGGCCATCATCGATTGCTCGTACAGCAAATCAACGTCATCTATGTAGGTTTGATTGGCTTCCGCCAGCAG
>JANXMO010000585.1 GCA_025354615.1 Burkholderiales bacterium
TCAAGCGCAAGAATCCGCCCCATCGGCGCAACAAAAAGGCCAGGCGCTGGGGGTGGAGGTCTGCCACAGCTGGTTCAGTCGCTTCCGCAAGCTGCTGGTGCGCCATGAAAAGCTCGAACGCAGCTTCCTGGCGCTCAACCATCTTGCTGCGGCGATCATCGCTTTGCGTAAGGTGTCGTTGAGGGTTAATGTAATTTACGGATAGGTTCTTAGCCCAGGCATTTTGAATATCGGACGAGATGCGTTGGCTCTCGCCTTGAGCCAAAGCCGGAATATGCAGAGTGCAGTTGAAGCGGGTGTTCGCGTTTTCGGCGTTTTCGGACCATGACGGGGAACACCACCTTTTATCCCGACGACGTGGTTGCACTTCAAGTTCCTGCAAACCAATGGCGCGCTGCCGCTGTGGCAGATGCAAGCACTTCGAATGCCGCTGTCAGCGGCTCCTCTACCGCGCCAGGTTCTTTGCCGAGGCAAACCTCTCAACGCCAATTGGACTCACGACAAGCGCTGCTCGATACAGCAGAGGGTGTCATCCTGACAGCTCTATATGCCGGCAGGCCAATCGAACAAGCCATCAACCAAAAGGTTGATCGGATTCGAACCCGTGGAGGAATCCAGAATGCCTCCGACGAAGCCGCGTTGCGAATCTCCCTGAGTCGCTTCGCTCGGCAGCAAGCCGAGCGCTGACAGTTCGGTCAAGCGGATTTCCTTCAACACTGACCCGCCAACGCCAGAATCTTCGCCGCGCTGGCCGCCATCGCATTGACCTGCGGCGGATAGCGCTGCGCCAACGCGCGGGCCTGGGCGCCGTATTGCGGCGCCTGGGCCAGAAAGCGCTCCCACTGCACTGCGAAGTCGGCCTTGGCGGTGGGCGGGTCGATCGACACGCCAGCGCCGGCTTCTTCGACGCGGGTGGCGTACACCGCCTGCTCCATCGTGTGCGGCAGCATCAGCGCGGGTTTGCCGGCGTCGTGGGCAAAGGCCAGCGTGCCGTTGCCGGCGTGGCAAACGAAGACATCGCATTCGGGCATGGCGGTCTTCGGGTCGAACAGCGCCTCGCGCAGGTGGAAGTTGTCGGCGCTGCCGCCCGGCAGTGTGCTGGCCGATGCGCCAAGAATGTAGGCCACGGTGGCCACGTCGCTGCGCCGCAGCACGTCCACCACCTCGTGCAGCGCGCTGTAGTTGGCCGTCAGGTAGGCCAGCACCCGCGTGCGGCCGCGCTGCGGCCATTGCACGGGCGGCGCAGGTGTGGAAATGCGCTCGTGAAAAACGAACTCGGCGGCAGCGTTGGGCGGCCGCATGCCGGCGTAATGGTCCAGCTCGGGCCAGCAGGTCAGCAGGTCGAGGTCGGGCTGAATGGCGTCGGCAATGCGCTTGAAGGCGACACCGCAGGCGCCGGCCACGTGGTTGATGGCGGCCAACACGCTGACTTCGGCCGCTTGCAGCCGTTGCCGGTCGACCGTGTCGGCGCGGCGGAAGGGCGGAAACGGGCTGACCGCGGGCGGCGCAAAAAACCCGGTGCCCATGCGGGCCAGCGGAATGTCGGCAAGGCGCGCCACCAGGCTGGCCGTGGGCGCATGGTCGACCACCACCACCGCCGGCTCGACGCGCTCTACCAGCTGGCTCCAGCCGACCACCATGGCGGCCAGCACGTCGCGGTCGTGGTAGCCACTGGAGAACAAAATTTCGGTGTAATTGCTCGATGCTTCGAAGGCCATGGTGTGGCGCGGCAGCGGCGCCTGCTGCAGCTCGGTGCCCGGCGGCCAGTTGACGAATGCGCTGTGTCGCAGGTCACGCAGCGCCACGACCACATGAAAGCCTTTGGCGCTGAACTCACGCGCGAGGGCGGAAGTGCGCACGAGATGGTTGAGGCCGCCGCCGAGTTCCCAGGCGATCAGGATGTTGCGCATGGCATTGGTTGTTGAAATCGGAAAGAGACATGCGCCAAGCCGCCGGGCTCAGCCCGGCGCGTACTCGGGCACGAAGTGCTGCAGTTGGCGGCGCAGCGCGGCGGCGTCAGGGCTGGCGGCGGCGCTGGTTTGCAGCCAGTCGAGCAGGCGGCTCAGCCACTCGGCGTCGGCCTGGTTGCGCAGCCGCGCGATGCGCAACCGCGGGTGGGGCGAGGGCAGCGTCTGGTCGGCGTCGGCCAGCAGTTCTTCGTACAGCTTTTCGCCAGGCCGCAGGCCCGTGAACTGGATGGCGATTTCACCCGGGCGCAGGCCGGCCAGGCGGATCAAGTCGCGCGCCAGCTCGACGATTTTCACCGGCTCGCCCATGTCCAGCACGTAGACCTCGCCGCGCGCGGCCAGCGCCGCCGCCTGCAGCACCAGGCGCGCCGCTTCGGGGATGGTCATGAAGTAGCGGGTGATGTCCGGGTGGGTGACGGTGACCGGGCCGCCGCGGGCAATCTGCTCCTTGAACTTCGGGATCACGCTGCCGCTGGAGCCCAGCACGTTGCCAAAGCGCACGGCAGAAAACCGCGTGGCCTGGCTTTCTTTCGCGTTTGACAGGCACGACAGCACCATTTCAGCGGCGCGCTTGCTGGCGCCCATCACGTTGGTCGGGTTGACGGCCTTGTCGGTCGAAATCAGCACGAAGCGCTCGACGCCCGCCTGGGCGGCGGCCCAGGCCGCGCGGTAAGTGCCCAGCGTGTTGTTGCACAGCGCGGCCCAGGCGTTGTCGCCCTCCATCAACGGCACGTGCTTGAAGGCGGCGGCGTGGAAAACCAGGTGCGGGCGCTGCGCGGCGAAGGTGGCGCGCAGGTGGTCGGCGTCTTTCACGTCGCCCAGCAGGCGCAGCAGCGGCAGCTGCGGGTGCTGTTCGATCAGCTGCTGTTCGATTTGATAGAGCGCGAATTCGCTCAGCTCATACAGCACCAGCCGCGCCGGGCCGTAAAGCGCCAGCTGGCGGCACAGCTCGGAGCCGATCGAGCCGCCCGCGCCGGTCACCAGCACGGTTTTGCCCGACACCAGCGCGGCCACGCCCGCTTCATCGAGCTGCACCGGCTCGCGACCCAGCAAATCGACCGGCTCGATGGCGCGCACCCGCTCGATGCGCGCGCGGCCGTCGCGCAGCTCGGTGAACGAGGGCACGGTCAGCACCGGCAGCCCGGTGGCCGAGGCCAGCTCGATGGCGCGGCGGCGCTGCGCCGCGGTGGCGCCGGGCAGCGCGGTGATCAGGTGCGTGGCGCCGGCCAGCACATCGGCGCGGCTGACGTCCACAAAGCGGCCCAGCACCGGCACGCCGGACAGCTGCGCACCTTGCTTGGCCGGGTCGTCATCGAGCAAGCCCAGCACCGCCCAGCCCTGCTGGTGCAGCCCGGCCAGCAGCAGGCGCGCCGCCTCGCCCGCGCCCAGCACGATGGCGCGGCGGCCGTCGGCGCCGCCGCTGATCTGCAAGCGGGCGTGTTCGTACAGCATGCGGTAGGCGATGCGCACGATGCACAAGCCCATCAGGCTGATGACGGGGTGCAGCGCCAGCACGGCGCGCGGCACTTCGCTCAAGCGAGCCATCAGCACCACCACCGCGCTGGCCGCGCCCGCCAACGCACAGGCCAGCGTGAGGCGCCGCACCTCGCCGAAGCCGGCAAACCGCCACATGCCGCGCGGCACGCCCAACGCCCAGAACACCGCCAGATAAGCGCCGACCACCCCCGCCATCACCCAGCCGTCATACGCAGGCCGCGCCGACCACCAGCGCTCGAAGCCGAGGCGGAACAGGTAAGTAAAGTGCCAGCAGTTGGCGATCACCGCCGCGTCAATCAGCAACGACAGCGGCTGCCGATGCGGGCGAATACGCGCCAATGCGCGGTCTAGGCGAAGCCAGGTCATGGAATGAGCATTGCTATTGAGCCGGCATCAACGAACTTGAAACAACAACCCCCTCTCCCGCCCGCGGGAGAGGGAGCCCATGCAATAAGGCGTGTTGAACGGGCACTGAGTCGGTTGCCGGAAGAAGGGAACTCCCTCTCCCGGAGGTAGAGGGAGTCCATGATTTGTCCAGTCGCACATCGGGCATGCTTTCAAGTTCAAATCTACCGAATCCATCATTGAAGGGCGGCCGCAACCGATCGCTCATGCGCCGGGCACGGCGCCGTTGTCGCGCAAAAGCAAAGCGCGGCTGTAGGCCAGGAATTCATTCAGGTGCTGCGTGATGATGCTGACGGTGATCGGCAATTGCAGGCTTCGATAATCGTGCACGGCGACGTTGCGAAAGCCGACCATGCGCTTCATGCCCTCGGCTAGCGTAGCGTCTAGCCAGCCGCTCTGTGCCAACAGGTCGAAGACATGGCGCGCGCTTTGCGGCACGCCCATTCTTTCGCGGCGGATCAGGTGCTGGCCCATGTCCAACGCCGCTTCACAGGCGCGCTGGATATTGAGAATGGCCGCATCCTGCCGCGTGAAGTTGGTGGCGAACGTTGCCGGGTCAGCCGCGTATTCCTCTTGCGCCCGCGCCACGCAGCGTTCGATGGTGGCGGCTTTGTTGATCAATACGTCATCGTCCATACACGTTTCCTTTTTCCGCGATGTCGCGCAGCAGGCCGGCGCGGGCGCGGTCCAGTTCGGTCTTTTCGCTCAGCATTGCGGCCTCGAACAAGCCGGCTTGGCCGTCTTTGGCCCACCAGCGTTCGCCGCGGGTCAAGATTTGGTGCTGCATCACCGTTGATGCCGCTCGCAGATCCAGCAGGTCGACGGCGCAGCCGGCCGTGTCCGCCAGCGGCCCGTTCGCCGCATCCCACAAGGCCAATGGATCGGCATAGCCAGCCACCAGAACAGCCAGGTCGAGATCGCTGTCGGCCCGGGCCGTGCCGTGGATGCGGCTGCCAAATGCATACACGGCCAACAGCGTCGGAAAGTCGTGTTGCAGAATTTGCAGAAGGGCGTTGCGGTTCATCACGGGGGCACTGTGAGGACTTTTGTCGAGGCTGCGCGCATGTCAAAGCAGGCAGTGTTGCACGGCTGGTCTGAATACAGTGTCCGGCATGCAAGCCGTCTTCGTGACCTCACGAAGGTGACAGCCTCAGTGAATGCAGCGGCGCGCTGGGCGACGTGGCGGTGGTGCATTCGTCACGCTGGCGGCGGCCAGAAACTTTTTCCAGGCCGGCTTTTGCCTCGGTGAGGTCAAAGCGGTAGATCTTGGCCGGCGTGTTGCAGCCTCCCGCTGGGCGGCCTGCCATTCGGCACCCCGATTGGCTTGGGCCGGTTTTCAAGTGGGCAGCGGTCAAGCCGGCCAATACCTCGGCCGGGGCCAACTTCGGCGTCGACTGCGGCACGCTCCAACGGAAGCGCCGATCCGCTCGCCTTTTCAGTCGCCCTGCAGCTCCTTGCGAGGCGAGCGGATCGGAAGAACTCTTGACTGCGTGCACGGCTACCTTGGGTGATGGTTGACTGTCATACCTACATCGTTGCTCACTGATTTCTCAGAGATAGGTGGCGCAGGTCACCGATGGCCAAATGCTCACAGAGAATGGCGGCATGGGCATGGTCTCGTTCTTCCCCTGGCTGCGAATCCGCGAGCCCCTGCAGGTGGGCAACTTCCGTCTGTTCTCCCACACCGCTGGCGGAGCGTTGCCTGCCGGCGTCACAAGTTCGGTGGCGCGTGAGGACCTGCGGCGGCTGCTTTCACCCTACCGGGTTCACGTTCAACATGCCGAGCGGGCGCACCTCCTCTTGCAGTTCGGCGACCGCCCAGTTGATGCGGAGCTCGATAGCACTGAGCGGGCCGCCGTCTTCAGGTTGGCTCGCCACCTTGCGGTGGCCGGCCTGGCGAAAAGGCGCTTCGATGGCAGCCCTGTCGGTAGCTACAGCGCCAGCGGGCACTACCAAGTCGTCATTCAGCAGTTCCCGACGCCGTTCACAGGTGGCGTCGTCTCCCGCCACCGGCGCAAGGAC
>JANXMO010000600.1 GCA_025354615.1 Burkholderiales bacterium
TTTTCATGGCGCACCAGCAGCTTGCGGAAGCGGTTGAACCAGCTGTGGCAGACCTCGACCACCCAGCGCCTGGCCTTTTTGTTGGGGTTGCGCCGCTTGGTGTCGGCCTCCTTGCGACGGTTCACAACATGAGGGATGTAGCCATGGTCTTCGATGGCGCGAAGGTGCTCGGCACCACGGTAGCCCGCGTCGGTGCACAGATGCTTGTTGCGCCGATGGGGCGGATCCCGGCGCTTGACGACGATGGCGCTGAGCACTTCCTCAAGTCGCTTGCAGTCATGCACGTTCGCCCCGCTCACGACGAGCGACAATAAGACGCCACGGCCGTCGACCAGCAGGTGCCGCTTGCTGCCGTTTTTTTCCCCGATCGGTCGGGTTGGGGCTGACGGCTTGCTGTGCCAGGGGTGCTTTCATCATGGCGCCGTCTATGCTTTGCCAGCGCCAGGCGATGCCCTCCATCTGGTCGTACTCGGCCAGGCCGGCTTTCCAGACCGATTCGAAGAAGCCGGCAGCTTCCCACTCGAGAAAGCGCTTGTGGACGGCGCTTGCGCTGCCAAAGCGCTCTTTGGGCAAGGCTTTCCACTGGCAACCTGTGCGCAGCACGTAGACGATGGCTTCGAACACGAGGCGGGCCGGCTTTGCAGGACGGCCAGCACCGGGCTTGCGCAGGTAGACCCGGTCGGCTGGAACAACACGCGGCGGCACCAGCGGCTCAACGCGCCGCCAGAAGTCGTCCGTTACTTCCCAGGATTCAACTCGTTTGGACAAAGCCTTGCTCCAACACCGCGCATCCTGCGGCTCGGTCGGGAGTTTAGCTATTTAAGGATAGGTTCTAAGTGTTATTCGGCTTAAACCCCTGCGGTGCAGACGCTGGAGCAAATGACGCCAGACGTTCAGCCTTGCGCCTTTGCACTGCGCCGCGCTGCGATGGCCTGTGCTTCTTGCAGCTCTTCAACGTCCTGAGGATGAGTGAACTTCAAGCGGGCCATGACTGCTTCAAAAGACGACACACCATCGGCAACTTCGGCCCAAGCAGGGTTCATCACGTCTCGTGGAGCGCAGGGGCCACCGCTGGCCGCAACCCGCGCGGCAATCACCTCCAAGTAGGCCAGGTCTGTCGGGTGCGTGATGGAAAACTTTTCTGCAATGTCTTTCAGGCTGCCGCCGCCAAATTCCACCGCGCCTTCGGCATCCAACAATTGAGATGGATTGACGCGTTTTCCGCCATGTTCTGCCACCGCTGCCCTTGCTTCCAATTCCCACATCTCCAATTGCGCCACGTCTTGCGGATGGTCGATTTTTAATTCTGTGGCCGTTCGGTGGGAACGCTGATTCAGCCGAACGTCTCTTCGAGCCTCTTCCATCAGCGCGTTGTCCGCACGCGGGCCACGATGCTGTTGTGCCTTTTGAGCGGCGTCTTCAGCGGCCAATGTCAGCCCACCTTTAAGTCCCTCAGGGCCCTCGATTCGATGCGACGCGATGACCTGCTCGGGTGAGTCGCCACGCCGAATGGCTGCGTCCGTGTAATCGGGCCATCCTGTGTACTGTTGTGCTGTGGAAAGATTCAGGCCACTGGAAAGCCTCAAACGGAGCACCCTGTTGGAAATTTCGGGGGGCTTGCCGCCACTGGTTGCAGCAGGCGCTACGGAAGCAACGGGTGGCGCGGCGCGGCGCGCTGCGGGGGAGCTGGAGCGGGCAAGTGGGCGAAGCGGCAACTCATGGGTGCCGGGCATGGCCGATGGCCCTTCGGAGTTTTCATTGCTCCGAGGCGGTACTGTGCCGCTCAGGAATGTGGGGGGGGGGGGGGCTTGC
>JANXMO010000608.1 GCA_025354615.1 Burkholderiales bacterium
CGTAGAGGCAAGACATGTGCTTCTGGCAAGACCGCTGGCAGTGGCAGCGCCGTGGCCGGAGCGTTCGGCGCAGAGGCCTCTGAGTGATCCACCAGCACTGCAGCGGGCCGTGGCGCGCCCAATGTAGCTCCACCACCCACGCAATTGCCCATGATCCCGCTCTCGCTTAATAAATTGAGCGGCTATCTTGTGGCGACTGGAGGATGCTGTCTGCTGCAGTGCGAAGCCGTGTGTCGTTTTGCGAAGCGGTCGAGCTGGTGCTTTCAGGCAGTACGTGGCGTTGGCTTCGGTTTGATTGGGTGAAAAGGCTTTTGGCGAAAGCTGTCTTATCGACCCCCGCTCGCCCTTGGTCCAATCCAGCAACCGCTGCAGCGTGTCGCCCTCGACTTTTGCTTACGAAATATTTGATTCACAACGGCTTTTGATTTGCCACGCGCATGCGTGCGAATTTCACTGAGTCGTCATCACGAGTCGAACCACCGCTGAGGCAGTCAATGCCCAGCAGCGACGCCACGCCGAACAGCGGGCGCCCGGTGTCCTTGCCACTCACGGCAACGTCAAGATCAAGGGGCGGTCCGATGGGCGATTGCGCTGCGCTTGTGTCAGCAAGGTGGAGCCTGCTGCTGTGATGTCGTCGTTGTCTTCCAGAGACAAAAGATTCAATGCGGTGTTGCCCGCCAGATGCCCCGCGCCTTCATCGCCGATACCGCTGCATTGCAAAAGAAGCCCTTTGATCGTCAGGTTGGCGGCCAGGAACCGGGCTCCCTCATCGCCAATGTCGTTGAACCCCAGATTCAGCCAGTTGATGGTTGGGTTGGCGGCCAGGTGCTGTGCGCCTTGCGCCCCAATGCCGTTGCCCCATACATTCAATGAGTTAAGCGCCAGCGTGGCCAGCACTTCTGCACCGGCATCGCCTACTTCGCAATCTTCAATATTGAGTGTGATCAATTCGGGCAGTTGCTTCAGGTGAGCCAGCCCTGCGGCGGTGATGCCTGTCGATTCTTTGATAGACAAGGTTTTCAACGACGATGGCAATGAAGCGAGGTGCTCGTCAGTGAACTGGCCACCATTTAACTGGCGGCCTCAAATCCGAAGTGCAACACCACAGCCTGTAAGGTGGTGCCATGAAGGAACGAACGACGTACACGCAGCTGCGGCCTGAGGAACGGGTTGTGATCTCCAGCATGAGGCTGCTGGGCCAGAGCATGCGGGCCATGGCCCGCGT
>JANXMO010000625.1 GCA_025354615.1 Burkholderiales bacterium
ATGAAACGGTTCTTGCGCCCGGCCCGCCCGGCCCGCGTGTAGCGCCAGCCAACTTGCAATTCATAGGGCCAGTTCATAGGCGGCGGATGCTACAGGACGGGGCTGGCACGCCTCGAATGCGGTCGCACCGGATAATTTGGCGGATGCACCTGCTGATTCCTTTCGCTTCGGCGCTGTCCGAAGCGGCCCTGAGCGGGTTGTCCGGCGTGCCCCTGCCTTATTTGTCGCGTCTGTTGACGCGGCTGACGCCAACCTCGCTCGACAGCGCCGACGAGTACAGCCTGTCGCCCCCGCACGAGCGCGCGCTGGCCGCGGCTTGGGGCTGGCCGGGCCGTGACGGTTTGTGGCCGTTTGCCGCCCACGCGGCCGCCGCCGATGGCATTGCGGTTGGCGCCCAGGCTTGGGGCGCGTTGACGCCGGTGCACTGGCGCGTCGGGCGCGAGCAGGTCATGCTGGACGACCCGGCAGCGCTGCAACTGGCCGACGCCGAGTCGCGTGTTTTCTTCGACGCCGTGCGCCCCTTGTTCGACGGTGAAGGCTGGACGCTGGCCTACGGCAGCGCCACGCGCTGGTATGCCGCGCACGCCGGCCTGGCCGATTTGCCCTGCGCGTCGATCGACCGTGTGATCGGCCGTGCCATCGACCTGTGGCTGCCGCCCGGCCCGCACACGCGGCTGCTGCGCCGGCTGCAAAGCGAGGTGCAGATGCTGCTCTATCAGCACCCGCTGAATGACGAGCGTGCCGCCCGCGGTGAGCTGCCCGTCAACTCCTTCTGGGCCAGCGGCTGCGGTGTTTTCCAGCCGGTGCGTGGCACCGATGTCACCGTCGACGATCGCTTGCGCGCATCGCTGCTCGCTGCCGACCTGGCTGGGTGGACCGACGCCTGGCGCGCGCTTGATGCCAGCGCGCTGGCTGCGCTGTGGGCCGCGGCCGAGCGCGGTGAAGCCGTTTCGCTGACGCTGTGCGGCGAGCGCAGCGCGCAGCGGTTTGAAGCAGCGCCGCGTTCCCTCTGGCAGAGGCTGGGCGCCCGCTTCAAGGCGGCCGCCGACCCGGTTCGCGTATTGGAAGCCCTGTGACCCACGCGCCTGCCATCACCCTGCGGGACGTGCCGCCGCGCAGCGCCTGGGCGCTGGAGCAGGCCGGCGTGCACCCACTGCTGGCGCGCCTGTTCGCCGCCCGCGGCGTGCGCGCTGCCGACGAGCTCGACGATGGCCTGGCCCGGCTGCTGCCGCCCGAGGCGCTGCACGGCAGCGCCGCCGCCGCCCGGCTGCTGGCCGACGCGATGGCCAGCAGCCGCCGCATCTGCGTGGTGGCCGACTACGACTGCGACGGCGCCACTGCCTGCGCCGTGGCATTGCGCGGCCTGGCGCTGCTGGGCGCGGCGCCGGCCACGCTCAGCTATGTCGTGCCCGACCGCGCCGTGCACGGCTACGGGCTCACGCCGGCCATCGTCGACCTGGCGCGCGCCCAGCAAGCGCAGCTGCTGTTGACGGTCGACAACGGCATTGCCAGCCTCGAAGGCGTGGCCCATGCACGCGCCTGCGGCATGGCGGTGCTGGTCACCGACCACCATTTGCCGGCGCTCATTGACGATGCCGTGGTGCTCCCGGCGGCCGACGTGATCGTCAACCCCAACCAGCCCGGCTGCGGCTTTGACAGCAAGCACCTGGCGGGCGTCGGCGTGATGTTTTACGTGCTGCTGGCGCTGCGCGCCGAGCTGCGTGCGCGCGGCGCGTTCGCCACGGTGGCGCAGCCGCGGCTCGACGGGCTGCTCGACTTGGTTGCGCTGGGCACGGTAGCCGACGTGGTGCGGCTGGACGCCAACAACCGCCGCCTGGTGGCACAAGGCCTGCGCCGCATTCGCGCCGGCCAGATGCAACCTGGCGTGGCCGCGCTGTTCCACGTCGCCGGGCGCGATGCCCGCCGCGCGGCCGCCTTCGACTTCGGCTTCGCGCTCGGCCCCCGCCTCAACGCTGCCGGCCGCCTGGCCGACATGACGCTCGGCATCGAATGCCTGCTGACCGACGACACCGCGCGCGCTGCCGACCTGGCCGCCGCGCTCGACGCCATCAACCGTGAACGCCGCGACGTTGAAGCCGGCATGCGCGAACAAGCCGAAGCGCTGCTCGACGCGCTGATGCCCACCGGTGCCGTGCCGCCGGCGCTGGCGCTGTACGACGCCGGCTTTCACGAAGGTGTGGTCGGCATCGTCGCCTCGCGGCTGAAAGACCGGCTGCACCGCCCGGCCTTCGTCTTCGCGCTCGGCCGCGATGGTTTGCTCAAAGGCTCGGGCCGCTCGATTCCCGGCTTCCACCTGCGCGACGCGCTCGACCTCCTCAGCAAACGCCACCCCGGCGTGCTGCGCCGCTTCGGTGGCCATGCGATGGCAGCCGGCTGCACCGTTGCGCCCGCCGACCTGGCCACCTTCGACACTGCGCTGCAGCAAATCGCCCACGAAGGGCTGGACCGCGCGACGCTGGAGCGCCGGCTGCTCAGCGACGGCCCGCTCGGCGCCGAGTACTTCAACGCTGAAACCGTGCGGTCGCTCGACGAGCAGGTCTGGGGCCCGGCGTTCGAAGCCCCGCTGTTCAGCGACGAGGTCGAAGTCGTCAGCCAGCGCCTTGTCGGCGAGCGCCATCTCAAGCTCGGCCTTC
>JANXMO010000626.1 GCA_025354615.1 Burkholderiales bacterium
GTTGAGCAGCGCCTCGATGCGTGCGCCGGCCGGTGCCGTGCCCATCACGCTGGCGGTCACACGGAAGGCCAAGTCCGACTGCACTTCGGCCACGGCCAGGCGCACCGGCCCGTCGCCATGCAGCTGCAGTATCAAGCTGCCATTGAACTTGATGTTGGCCTGCATCAGCACCGCCGCGGCCGCCATTTCGCCGAGCAACTCGCGCACCGGCGGCTCGAACGGCTGGCTGGCGGCGGCGCGGCGGCGCAGCACTTCCTGCCAGCTGTCGGTCAGTCGCACCAGCATACCGCGCACGGGCTGGCCTTCGAAAATGAAACGGTGCAAGGCGGAGGTCATGGGGTTCCTGAAGAAAAAAGCGGTGCGGTGGCTGGTACATCCAGCCGCCGCAGGCCGGCTTGAAAGCGCTGCGCATTGCGCACATAGCGTTCGGCACTTTGCTGCAGGCCGTTGATTTGCTCGGGTGTGAGCGCGCGTACACAGCGCGCGGGCGCGCCCAGAATCAGCGAGCCATCGGCGAACACCTGGTGCTCGGTGACCAACGCACCGGCGCCGACCAGGCAATGGCGGCCGATGCGCGCGCCGTTGAGCACCACGGCGCGGATGCCGATCAACGAACCGTCGCCCACGCTGCAGCCGTGCAGCACGGCGCCATGGCCAATGGTGACGTTGTCCCCCACAGTGGTCGGCCAGCCGGGGTCGGCATGCAACACGGCGCCGTCTTGCACGTTGCTGGCGCGGCCGATGCGCACCCATTCGGTGTCGCCACGCAACACGGCGCCAAACCAGACGCTGGCCTCGGCCGCCAGCGCAACTTGGCCGATCAGCTGCGCGCTGTCGGCCACCCAGGCGCCAGCGGCAATGCAAGGAGTGTGGTCATCGAGCTGGTAGAAAGTCATCGGCAGTTCCGCAAAGCGCCACACGGCGGGTGGCCATTGCCTGCGCACGGCGCGGTGCGAAAACGGGCCGTCCTGCTGCTCGAGGCAAGTCGATAATTCTAAGGATGCGAAAAGGGCCGGAATGAAAGAGCTGCGCCGTGAGGCTTTGCACTGGCTGTGCGAGGTTGAGCCGGCAGCCAAGGCAGCGGGCACGCGTGCGCTGGCCGCTGCCGTCGCGTCGGCAGTCACCGCCGACGCGGCCGTTGTCGACATCAGCGCCGCACTTGATCCAATGGCGAGCTTGCCGGGCCGCCCTGCCCGGCCGCTGCTGGTGTCTCCAAAGGCGGTGCCGATTCGTTCCGTATTCACAGCCGAAGGCCGGGCCGCGCTGCTCCACGCGATCACGCACATCGAATTCAACGCCATCAACCTGGCGCTGGACGCCTGCTGGCGCTTCGCCGGACTGCCGCCGGCGTTCTACCTCGACTGGCTGCAGGTGGCGGGCGAAGAAGCGCTGCATTTCACGCTGCTGCGCGAACATTTGAACCAGCTGGGCGCCGACTACGGCGACTTTACGGCGCACGACGGTTTGTGGACCATGGCCGAGCGCACCGCCCACGACGTGACGGCGCGCATGGCCCTGGTGCCGCGCACGCTGGAAGCCCGCGGGCTGGACGCCACACCGCCGCTGCAGGCCAAGCTGGCACGTGCTGGCGACCTGCGGGCCGCCGACATCCTCGGCCTGATCCTGCGCGATGAAATCGGCCACGTGGCGGTGGGTAACCGCTGGTACCGCTGGCTGTGCGCGCGTGACGGCGTGGAGCCGGTGGCCCATTACGCCGTGTTGGCCCGGCGCCATGCAGCGCCGCGGCTGCGCGCGCCGTTCAACCTCGACGCGCGGCGCGCCGCCGGCTTCACCCGCGACGAAATCGACGCCTTGGCGTGCGCAGCGCCAGCCCACCCCACCCCCTAACAACAGCGAGCCAGCCTCTCGCAAGCCTAGGGGTGGGCGGCCGGGCCGGGCGCCACTACCGTTGCCGGGCGATGCAGGTGTGGTGAATGCAACGGCCTTTCAGCAGCCGGAGCACCACCACCCGCGCGCCCCCGGCCGCCGAAAAGGGGGGAGCAGAGTAGGCACACAAGGGAGCAACACCATGACAACGAAAATCAATTTATCCGACGAGGGCATGTCCGCCCTGCCTGCGCTGGCCACCGAAGCCGCGCGTCTGCAAGGCCGCAAAGCCAGCGGCAAAGCGCCTGCCGGCCTAGCCGAAAAACTGCTGGACCAAGCCGTGCAGACCGAAATCATCGATGGCCGGCAATATCCCAAAGGTGGCCAAGCCGTGGCTGTAGCCGCCCTGAAAGCGGCAGAACTCAACGACAAGGCCGCGGCCGCCAGCACTGACGCCTACATCCCGGAATTCGTTGACGTGGAATACGCCGCGCGGCTCGAGCCGCGCG
>JANXMO010000665.1 GCA_025354615.1 Burkholderiales bacterium
CGCTTTGGCGTCGAGCGGGAGTACGCAGTGCGCGTGTTGGGAACACTGGACGCCACCGCCAAAGCGCAACTGGTTGCAGGGGTTGTCATTGACGGCCAGCAGGCCAATTTCAAATCGGTCGAAGACGGCGGCGGCGAGGGGGCGAACCACTGGTATCGCGTCGTCATTACCGAAGGCCGCAACCGCGAGGTGCGCAAGCTGTTCGATGCGGTCGGCCTGACGGTCAGTCGGCTGATCCGCATCCGCTACGGCTGTGTGGTGTTGCCGCGGGGCCTGAAGCGCGGCGTCTGGGTCGATTTGGAAGACGGCGACGTGCGCGCCATCCGCCATTTGACCGCCGCACCCGGTGATGCGGCGGCCGATGGCCGTGGCCGCGACTACCCGCCACGGCCACGGCACAAGCCGGGCAAGAATGACCGCCGCCCGGACCGCCCCGGCCCGGGCGGCGGTCACAACTTCGCTGGCGGCCCGCGAGCCGACTCGCCACGGCCGGCCCACCGTGCGCCTGAGCACGAAGCCAACGCCGACCGCGGCCGCGACCGCGACATCGACGATGACTTCGACCCGGCCCGCATTCCCAATCCGCTCGAACAAACCTTCGACAAACGCTTTGTACAAAACCCGCGCACACCGGCCGGCGGGCGCGGCTTCCGCAACGGCGGCGGCGGCTTTGGTGCCGGAGGCAGCGCGCCCGCACCGGCTTACCCCAAGCGCGGCGATGGCCCGCGCCAGCCAGATCCGTTGCAAACCTCGGTCGGCTATATCGGCGGCGAAGCGTTTCACCGCAAAGGCGGGCCTCGTGGAGGCGGCGATGGTGGTGGCAAGGGCGGCAGCGGACGTGGCCCTGGCGGCGGCGGGGGTTATGGCGGCGGTGGTAGCAGTGGCGGCTACGGCGGAGGTTCGGGGCCAGGTGGCGGCGGTGGCGGTGGTGGCGGCGGTTTTGGCGGCAACCGGCGCGGTCGTTGACGAGCGGCATCGAATTTAGCCGCCACGCTGGACCTGACCCGTAGAATCGGCTGCTTTGCTTAACTTCTTTCTGGAGATTTGTCTATGGCGCTCGAACGAACGCTCTCTATCATCAAACCTGACGCGGTTGCCAAAAATGTGATCGGTCAGATTTATGCCCGCTTCGAAGGCGCCGGTCTGAAAATTGTGGCCGCGCGCATGACGCACCTGTCACGCCGTGAAGCCGAAGCTTTTTATGCGGTTCACAAAGAGCGGCCGTTCTTCAAGGATTTGGTTGAGTTCATGATTTCAGGCCCGGTCATCATCCAGGCACTTGAAGGTGAAAACGCGATTGCCCTGCACCGCGACCTGATGGGTGCCACTGACCCGAAAAAAGCCGAGAAAGGCACGATCCGCGCCGATTTTGCTGACAGCATCGACGCCAATGCCGTGCATGGCTCCGATGCGGCCGACACCGCTGCTACCGAAGTGGCATTCTTTTTCCCCGGCTTGCATGTTTATAGCCGTTGATATTGTTACCGTCGTGCGCGCCTGAGGCCGCGCGACACACGCCTACGCCTGTGCGCATGAACGCCGTCAACCTGCTTCAATTCGACCTGCCGGGGCTGGCGGCCTATTGCGAACAGCTGGGCGAAAAGCGCTTTCGCGCCACCCAGCTGTTGCGCTGGATTCACCAGCGCGGACAAGCGGATTTTTCAGCGATGTCCGACTTGGCGCAGTCGCTGCGGGGTCGGTTGCAAGGGGTGGCGTGTATCGAACCGCTGCCGGTGTTGAGCGAACAATATTCGGCCGATGGCACGGTCAAATGGCTGTTCGACGTGGGCGGCGGCAATGCGGTTGAAACCGTGTTCATCCCTGAAACCGGCCGCGGCACCTTGTGTGTGTCGTCGCAAGCGGGGTGCGCGGTTGGTTGCCCTTTCTGTTCCACCGGCCTGCAAGGCTTCAGCCGCAATTTGACGACCGCCGAAATCGTGGCGCAGCTGTGGTTTGCCGAGCACAGCCTGCGCCGCCGTTTGAAGACGCCTGAAGGCGAACGCGTGATCAGCAACGTCGTCATGATGGGCATGGGCGAGCCGTTGCAAAACTATGCGGCGCTGCTGCCAGCGCTGCGGCTGATGCTGGATGACAACGCTTACGGCCTGTCGCGCCGCCGTGTCACGGTGTCGACCTCTGGCGTGGTGCCGATGATCGACCGCCTGCGGGACGATTGCCCGGTCGCCTTGGCCGTCAGCTTGCACGCGCCCAATGATGACTTGCGCAATGACTTGGTGCCGTTGAATCGCAAATATCCGTTGGCGGAATTGTTCGAGGCCTGCCGACGCTACCTGGAACGGGCGCCGCGCGAGTTCATCACCTTCGAGTACTGCATGCTGGACGGCGTCAACGACAGCGACGAATTGGCGCATCAGGTGGTTGACCTGGTG
>JANXMO010000690.1 GCA_025354615.1 Burkholderiales bacterium
GCCGGCACGGTGCGCACCAAGTGGTGAAACTGGCGCTCGATCGCCGCCAGGTCGTCAAAGATGTCGGCGTGATCGAACTCGAGGTTGTTCAGCACCACGGTGCGTGGCCGGTAATGCACAAACTTGCTGCGCTTGTCGAAGAAAGCGGTGTCGTATTCGTCGGCCTCGATGACAAAGCAGTGGCCTGTGCCGCAGCGCGCCGACACACCGAAATTCAACGGCATACCGCCCACCAGAAACCCGGGCGCCAGCGCCGCTTCTTCAAGCACCCAGGCCAGCATAGCGGTGGTGGTGGTTTTGCCATGCGTGCCGGCAACCGCCAGCACATGGCGGCCGGCCAGCACGTGCTCAGCCAGCCATTGCGGGCCGCTGACATAGGGCAAGCCGGCATCAAGCACGGCTTCCATCAGCGCATTGCCGCGCACCACCACGTTGCCCACCACGAACAGGTCGGGTTTGACACGCAGCAGTTGCTCGGCGCCATACCCTTCGGTCAAGTCGATGCCGAGCGCGCCGAGTTGGTCGCTCATCGGCGGGTAGACGTTGGCATCACAGCCCGTCACCACATGCCCGGCCTCCCGGGCCAATGCCGCGACGCCGCCCATGAAGGTGCCGCCAATGCCGAGAATGTGGATGTGCATGCGCGCAGCCCTCAGCAGCGCAGCGCGGCCCGGGCCGCTTCCAGGCTGGCCTGCAGGTCTTGGTCACTGTGAGCGGCGCTGACAAAACACGCCTCGTACATCGCCGGCGCCAGGTACACGCCGCGCGCCAGCATGGCGTGAAAAAAGCGGTTGAAACGGGCCGAGTCGCTGGCCATGACCTGGCCGTAGTTCTGCGGCAGCGCCTCCGCGAAGAAAAAGCCGAACATGCCGCCTTCGCTGTCGGCGGCCAATGGCACGCCAGCTTCGGCCGCCGCCGTACGCAAGCCCGTAACCAGCGCCTGGGTGCATGCAGACAACTCCTCGAAAAACCCGGGCCGGCGAATTTCACGCAGTGTGGCCAACCCGCACGCGGTGGCCACCGGATTGCCTGACAAAGTGCCGGCTTGGTAGACGGCGCCCAAGGGGGCCAGGTGCCGCATGACGTCGCGACGTGCGCCGAAGGCGGCCAGCGGCATGCCGCCGCCAATCACCTTGCCAAACACGCTGATGTCGGGTGCAAAGCCGGGAATCAAGGCGGCATACAGGCTTTGCGCACCGCCAAGCGCCACCCGGAAGCCGGTCATGACTTCGTCGAACACCAGCAGGCTGCCGTGTTCAGTGCACAACTCACGCAGCCGTTTCATGAAAGGCACGCTGGCCCGCACGAAGTTCATGTTGCCGCAAATAGGCTCGATCATCACGCAGGCGATCTGCTCGCCGCGCAGCGCGAAGGCGGCTTCCAGCGCTTCAACATTGTTGTACTCGAGCACCACCGTGTGCCGCGCCACTTCTTCCGGCACGCCAGCGCTGGTTGGATGGCCGAACGTCGCCAGCCCGGAGCCTGCCTTGACGAGCAGCGCATCGGCATGCCCGTGATAACAGCCCTCGAATTTGACGATCAACTTGCGCCCGGTGGCGCCGCGCGCCAGCCGCAGTGCGCTCATGGCGGCTTCGGTTCCCGAGCTGACCAGCCGTAGCTGGTCCATGCTGGGCACCAATTGCAGGATTTCCTCGGCCAGCTCGACTTCCCGCTCGGTGGGCGCACCGAACGACAGGCCGTCGCGCGCAGCAGCCACAACCGCCTCCAGCACCGCCGGGTGGCCATGGCCGAGAATCATCGGGCCCCAAGAGCCGATGTAGTCGATGAAGCGCGTGCCCTCAACGTCGAACAAGTAGGCGCCTTGCGCCCGATGGATGAAGCGCGGTGTGCCCCCCACCGCCCGGAAAGCCCGCACCGGCGAATTGACGCCGCCCGGAATGACGGCTTGCGCCCGGTCGAACAAGGCGGCGTTGCGAGAAGACGGCATGACCGCGGCTCAGTGAATGTGGCGCGACCCAGGCGCGGCACTTTCCTTGCCGTCGCCGCCGTCCATGCCCTCGCCTTCGGCTTCCTCGTCATCGGGCAGCGCCCAAAAGAAACGGTCGGGAATGACGTTGCCCATGCCGGGGCGAAACCCGGCGTCCAGCGCCTGGTCGAGAAAGGCCAGCGCTTCGCCCACCGCCAGATGCAGCTCGCTGCCTGAAGCCAACAAAGACGCCAGCGCCGCTGACAGCGTGTCACCGGCGCCAATGAAGCTGGCTTCGAAGCGCTCGAATTTTTCACCGGTGACGGCGCCTTGCGGCCCGGCCAGCACGTTGTCGAAGTACGGCTCCGACGGCTTGGCGCCTTTGGGCCCCGGCACCATCATGCTGGTCACGAGGACGAACCGCGTGCCATGCTCGGCGGCCGCCGCGGCCAGTTCACGCGCCGACGCCGGCCGCTCGCTGTCCCACTCTGGCAGCAGGAACTGGGTCAGCGTCTGGTGGTTGCCCACCAGCACCTCGGTTTGCGGCAACACCAGTTCGCGAAACGCATCGAGGTAGGCCTGCTGCTCGTCTTCTTCCAGCCAGCTGAGGCCGGGCATATAGGCCACCAGCGGCACTTCCGGGTAGTCGGAAAGGATTTCCGCCACCGCGCCCACGCCTTCGGCCGAGCCGAGAAAGCCGACTTTCCAGGCGGTGATCGTGATGTCTTCCAGCACGCTGCGCGCCTGTTCGACCACCACCTCCGCCTCCAGCGGATGGTGGTCGAAGACCTCGGCCGTGTCCCGCATGACGATGCTGGTGATGACCGGCAGCGCATGTGCGCCCATCGCGGAGATGGTGGCAATATCACCGGCAATACCACTGGCGCCGCTGGCATCGCTGGCGTTGAAGCTCATCACGCACGCGGGCGGCGGGCCCTCTTGCAAAGACGCTTCGCCGGCCGGTTCAATGAGAGTTTCTGCGGTCATGAAAAAGTGCCGGTTGGCTTGGCAAAAAAGCTGGGAAGGTTGACAACACGCGGCTGCCACGCAGCCCAGTTCGCAGAATTTGTGCGCAACCCGGCGCCGGCAGTGGCGACCGCCAAGATGGGCTTCGCTACAATCTCGTCCATTGTAATGAAGCCCGAGCGGCGAAGTGAGTGCCCCCCGTGACCGACACCAAAACGTGGATGTGCCTGATCTGCGGCTGGATCTACGATGAAGCCCAAGGCGATGCCGAGCACGGGATTACACCCGGCACGCGTTGGGCCGATGTGTCCATGAACTGGACCTGCCCCGAGTGCGGCGCTCGCAAAGATGATTTCGAAATGGTGCAAATCTAGCCCCGCCGTCTTGCCGACAACGGTTGCAACGGCGACCTCCCGAAAGGATCTCGGTGGATCACGATGACACTGCGCTTGGATTCACCGCCATGGCGCCTGGCGCTTCCGCCCCCGCTGCCGGGCTTTCACCGGTCAAGGTGCTTGTGATCGACGACAGCAACACGATTCGACGTAGCGCGGAGATTTTTCTCAAGCAAGGCGGCTATGACGTGCTGCTGGCCGAAGACGGCTTCGATGCGCTGGCCAAAATCAACGATCACGCGCCTGCCGTGATTTTTTGCGATATTTTGATGCCCCGCCTCGACGGCTACCAGACCTGCGCCATCATCAAACGCAATGCACGCTTCGCCGAAGTGCCGGTCATCATGCTGTCGTCCAAGGACGGGTTGTTCGACAAGGCGCGCGGGCGCATGGTCGGGTCGCAGGCCTACCTGACCAAGCCGTTCACCAAGGACCAGCTGCTGCAGGCGGTGCAGTCGCACTGCGGCAGCCGCTGACGGTTGCCATGCCTGCTGCTGTGCACGCTTTTGCCATTGCCGCTTTCATCATCGCCGCTTGATCCAGCGTCCGCGACGGCTCCTGAGGAATTTCCATGCCCATCAAAAACATTCTGCTGGTCGACGACTCGAAAACCGAGCTGCACCATTTGAGCGACCTGCTCGACAAGAGCGGTTATGCCGTGCGCACGGCTGAAAATGGCGACGAAGCACTGCGCCGGTTGGACGAATCGCTACCCGACCTGATCTTGATGGACGTTGTAATGCCGGGGCAAAACGGCTTTCAGCTAACGCGAACCATTACCCGTGACCCACGCTATGCGGCCATTCCGGTGATCATGTGCACCAGCAAGAACCAGGAAACCGACAAGGTATGGGGCATGCGCCAAGGCGCGCGTGACTACATCGTCAAACCGGTCAACGGCGATGAGCTGATGGCCAAGATCCGCGCCTTCGATTGAACCGGCCCCGCCCATGGCCCACAAGCAAGCGCTGCACGAGCTGCAAAACCGGCTTGCCGAACGTTTGCTGGCCGTTCGCACCCAGGCCGGCGCTCAGTCATGGCTGGCAATTGAATGCGCGGGCCAGGGCTTTTTGATTTCTCTGCAGGAGGCGGGCGAGATTTTCAGCGCCGCTGCCGTTGTGGCGCTGCCTTATGCGCAGCCGTGGTGCCTGGGCGTGGCCAACCTGCGTGGCCAGCTGCACACCGTCGTTGATCTGGGCGCTTTTCTCGGTTTGCCGCCGACCGGGCCGGGCGCGTCGGCCGACACCGCGGTGCAATTGCTGGCGTTCAGTCCGGCATTGGAAATCAATGCCGCATTCAAGATTGACCGGCTGGCCGGTCTGCGTGATGAAACACAAATGTTCCCACAGCCTTTTGCAAGTTCTGAAAACGCACGCAGCTGGCCCGACTTTGCCGGCGCCCGGCTGCAAGACGAGCACGGCCGCGCCTGGCAGGAACTGAAACTGGCCGCCTTGGCGCATCACGAAGCATTTTTAAAAATTTGCGCCTGATGCCGCCCGCGCTGCCGCAGTCCCTGCAACACCTGCAACATTGGCACTAGAAGGCACCATGAGCTTCCAAGACAAGATGAAGGCCACTGATTCAGGACATGAAAGTACGCGGCCGTCAGGGGAAAGCCGTTTTGGCCAGACGGTTCAATCGCCGGAAGCCGTGCCGCCCATCGAGCGTACTGTTGTCTTGCGGGGGCCGTCATCACGTCGTGGGTGGGGCGCTCCCGACATGTCGATACCAGCACCGCCTTCCACCTTGTTTGGTTCGTCAGAGCCGAGCTCGGTCATCACCGAGGTCGGCTCCGACGCAACGCGGCCCGGCGATACAGCAGGCGACGAGCAGCCCGCTTCCACACCGCTGGCTGCCCATCGTTTGCCGCTGATCGGCCATTGGTCGCTTGCCATTCAGCAGCGACTGCTGCTGAGCATGGTCATCGTCGGGCTGATTGCGCTGATGGCCACCGCCACGCTGGCCTTGAACGCAGCCGCACGCGGTGCGGCACAGGTCACGGCCAGCGGACAGGCGCTGATGCAGTCGCAACGGCTTGCCAAGGCGGTGTCGCAGGCATTGGTGGGCAGTGCCAATGCGTTTCCTGAAGTGCGTGAAAGCGCCGAGGTGCTGACGCGCAGTGTGCGTGGTCTGAAAAACGGTGATGCCACGCTCGCGCCAGCACCTGCGCCGGTGCAGCGCCTGCTTGACCCGGTGCTGCCGCTGATCGATCGCGCCGAAAAAAACGCGGCCATCGTTTTCGCCCAGCAACCGGTTTTGACACGCGTTGGCCAGGCTTTGAAGGCGATCAACAGCCAGTCGTCGGACTTGCTCGATGCTGCGGAAACGGTGTCGTCCTTGAAATTGCAGCAAAACGCCACGGCGGTCGAGCTGGCGGCGGCCGGCCAGTTGGTCATGCTGACTCAGCGCATTGGCAAAAGCGCAAATGAATTCTTGACGATGGAGGGCGTCAGCGCGGAAGCGGTGTTTTTACTCGGCAAAGACCTGAATTCTTTTCGCGAAACGCTGCAGGGCTTGACCGAAGGCAGCGCCGCTTTGCGCCTGCCGGGCACGCAAGATCCGCAAGCGCTCAAATACCTGGCCTTTTTGCAACAGCAATATGACGCTTTGCACGCCAATGCCGGTGCTATTTTGGCCAACTTTCAATCGATGGTGGCAGCGCGTGAGGCCCAGGCCATTGTCATCAAGGACAGTGAAAACCTGCGCATCGGCCTGGAAGCCGTGCAGCAGGGCTTGGGTGCTGAAACCGGCTTTCGGTTGCGCAGCCTGGTGCCGCTGCTGTTGTCCACACTGCTGCTGCTGGCAGGTGGCGCCGGCTTTCTGCGGCTTTACGTGGTCGACCAGGCGCAGCGCGCAACGTTGGCCGAGCACCAGCGCCTGGCCGCCGAGCACCTGCAAATGGAAGCGCGGCGCGTCAACGACGCCAACCAGGCCGCTATTTTGCGTCTGATGAACGAATTGCAGTCGGTGGCCGAAGGTGACTTGACGCAGCAGGCCACGGTGACCGAAGACATCACCGGCGCGATTGCCGACTCGGTCAACTACACGGTCGAAGAGCTGCGCACGCTGGTCGCACAGGTGCAGGGCGCCGCCCGCCGCGTAACCGACACGACGGAGCAGGTCGAGGTCACGTCGATCGACTTGCTGGCCGCATCCAGCGAGCAGTTGCGAGAAATCCGCGACACCGGCGAGTCGGTGCTGCGCATGGCCGGGCGCATCAACGAGGTGTCGGCCCAGGCGCAGGAAACGGCGCAGGTGGCGCTGCAATCGCTGGACGCCGCGGCCACCGGGCTGACGGCGGTGCAAAACACGATTGGCGGCATGAACTCGATCCGCGACCAGATCCAGGACACGTCACGACGCATCAAGCGGCTAGGAGAATCGTCACAGGAAATTGGCGAAATCACCGAACTGATCTCCGACATCACCGAGCAAACCAACGTGCTGGCCTTGAATGCGGCAATTCAGGCCGCATCGGCCGGTGAGGCCGGGCGCGGGTTTTCAGTCGTCGCGACCGAAGTGCAACGCCTGGCCGAGCGTTCGGGCGACGCCACGCGGCAAATCGCCGCGCTGGTCAAAACCATCCAGACCGACACGCAAGACGCGGTGGCGGCGATGGACCGCTCGACGCAGGGCGTGGTGGCCGGCACCCGCTTGACCGACGCTGCGGGCGCGGCGCTGGGCGACATCGACCGCGTGTCGCGCCAACTGGCCGAGCTCATCGCGCATATCTCGAACCAGG
>JANXMO010000006.1 GCA_025354615.1 Burkholderiales bacterium
AGCCATCAAGAATTCCCCGGCTGCACACGCCGGGCCGCGGGGCGCCGCGGCCACCGCCACCAGCACGATTTGGTCGCCCGGCAGCAGCCGCCCGACGCGGTGGACGACGCGGGCGGCGCCAATCCCGAAACGCAGCACCGCCTCATCGATCAGCGCGGCGATGGTTTTTTCGGTCATGCCGGGATAGTGTTCGAGTTCCAGCAACACCACGTCCGCCGCGCCGCCCTGCCATTCACGCACCGTGCCCACAAAGCTGGCAAGCGCGCCAATGTGGCGGTGGCCGGCCCGCAGTGCCGCCAGTTCGGCGCTGACATCGAAGTCATCATGGCGAATGCTGACGCGGTGCGGCATGCTTCAGCCGCCTGTTACCGGCGGGAAAAAGGCCACTTCCGCGCCATCGGCCATGACGGCCTCGGCGTCGCACAGCGTCTGGTTCAGTGCGGCGCACAACAGGCGTTCAGGCTGCAGCGCTTCGGCATGCACGGCGCTGCGGGCGAACAAATGCTCACGCAGCTGGCGGACCGTGCTGCCGGCCGCCAACTCGGCGGTTTCGCCGCTGCCCAGCCGCTCGCGCAGCGAAGCAAAGTACTTGACCTGGACTTTCATCACAGCAGGTCGGAAAAGGCGAGGAAGCGCACGCTGTCGCCGTGGTGGATGCGCTGGCCCGCGGCCACGTCAACCAGGCCATCGCCCCAAACCGCCGAGCTCAGCACGGCAGAACCCTGATTCGCAAAGATGTCGAGGCCGCCGGCGGCGTTGCGCCGGGCGCGCAGGAATTCACGCCGGTTGCCCGGGCGGAGCCAATCGAAATCGGCCCGCAGCACCAGCGCTTGCGGTGTCAGATGAACCACGCCTTGCAAATGCAGCAGCAGCGGCCGTACCAACAGCAAAAAGGTGACGAAGCTCGAAACCGGGTTGCCCGGCAAGCCGATGAAGCCGGTGGCACCACCGCCGGCTTTGTGAATCGCCCCGAAGGCCAAGGGCTTGCCGGGTTTGACGGCAATTTGCCACACATCGAGCTGGCCTTCGGCCTGCAGCGCGGGGCGCAGGTGGTCTTCCTCGCCCACCGAAACGCCACCGCTGCTGACGATGAGGTCGCTGTCGTGCGCCGCTTCGCGCAGCGCGGCGCGGGTGGCTTCGAGCTGGTCAGGCACGGTGCCCCGGTCGATGCACTCACAACCCAGCGCTTCGATGAGGCCGCGCAAGGTGTAGCGGTTGGCGTTGTAAAGGGCGCCGGGCGGCAACCGTTCGGGCGGCGTGTCGTCGGGTGTGACGAGTTCGTCACCGCTGGACAGCAGGGCCACGCGCGGGCGGCGCATCACCCGAAGCCGGCCGGCACCGACCGAGGCGGCCAGGCCCATGGCTTGCGGCGTGAGCCGCGTGCCAGCGGCAAGCACGACGCTGCCGGCTGTCACCTCCTCGCCGCGGCGGCGCACCCACTGACCGGCCGATGGCGCGGTTGAAAACGAGACCGTGCCGTCGTCGTGCAACCGGGCTTCTTCCTGCATCACGATGGTGTCGGCACCAGCCGGCAGCATGGCGCCAGTGAAGATGCGCGCGGCGCTGCCTGGCGGCAAAGCGGCGGGTGACGGGCAGCCGGCCGCAATGCGCTGGCTGACCGGCAAGGCCACGCCGGGGTGGGCGACGTCAGTGGCGCGCAGGGCGTAGCCATCCATCGCACTGTTGTCCGCCGACGGCACGTCGATCAGCGACCGCACGTCGTGCGCCAGCACGCGGCCCCGCGCATCGAAGGTGGCAATGGTGTGCGCCTCGGTCGGCGGCAATGGCAGCGTGGCGGCAAGCATGCGGGCCAACGCTTCTTCGAGCGTCAGCAGCGCAGGCGGTGGTGCGGGTTGGTCCCTCACTTCACGGCCACAAGCTGCCGGGCGCCAGGAACACGGTGGCCCTCATACCGCAAAGGCGGCCACAGCGCCATCGCCATCTGCCTGCGTATGCCGTTCGATGTAGGCCTGCACCGCCTGCGCATCGCGCGGCAAGGGCGTGAAGCGCTTGGGCAGCGCTTCGATGCCGTCGAGTGCCGGCGGGCGCGGTGGCTCGATGCCGATGGCTTCGACGATGGTGGCGGCGAACTTGGCCGGCAGCGCGGTTTCCAGCACCAGCATCGGCACGCCCGGGTCACGGTGGGCCTGGGCCACTTTCAAGCCGTCGGCGGTATGGGTGTCGATGACGATGCCATGCTGCTGCCAGGTGCTGCGGATGGTGGCCAGCCGGTCGGCATGCGTGCTGCTGCCGGAGGCGAACCCGAAGGCCGCCAGGCGCTGGAACTCCTCCGCGTTCAGGCTGAAGCCGCCGCGCTGCTCGACATCAATGCCGAACAGCTGGTGCGTGCGCTCACCGCTGCGGCCCAACAGGTCGAAGACGAAGCGCTCGAAGTTGGAGGCTTTCGAAATGTCCATTGACGGGCTGGATGTTTCGTGTGTCTCCGCACTCCGGCGCACGCGGTAGGTGCCGGTGCGGAAGAACTCGTCCAGCACGTTGTTCTCGTTCGTCGCCAGCACCAGGCGCGCAATCGGCAGGCCCATCATCCGCGCCACGTGGCCGGCGCAGATGTTGCCGAAATTGCCCGACGGCACGGCGAAGCTGACCTGCTCTTCGTTGGTTTCCGTCGCCTGGAAGTAGCCGGCAAAGTAGTAGACGACCTGCGCCAGCAGCCGCGCCCAATTGATGGAATTGACGGCGCCAATGCGGTGGCGGCGCTTGAACGTCAGGTTGTTCGAGACGGCCTTGACGATGTCCTGGCAATCGTCGAACACGCCGTCAATCACGAGGTTGTGGATGTTGGCGTCCTGCAAACTGAACATCTGCGCCTGCTGGAACGGGCTCAAGCGCCCACGCGGGCTGAGCATGAAAACGCGCACGCCGCGCTTGCCGCGCATTGCGTATTCAGCCGCGCTGCCGGTGTCGCCCGACGTGGCGCCGAGGATGTTGATCGCTTCGCTGCGGCGCCCGAGTTCGTATTCGAACAAGTTGCCCAGCAACTGCATCGCCATGTCCTTGAACGCCAATGTCGGGCCGTTCGACAAGGCCAGCAAGGCCAGCGGCGCGCTGCCCTCGGCTTGGGGCAGCGGCTTCAGCGGCGTGATTTCTGTCGAGCCAAACACCTCGGCGCGGTAGGTGCGGCGGGTGATGTCCCGCAGGTCGGCCGGTGGGATGTCATCGATGTAGAGCGACAGCAGTTCGAACGCCAGCTCGTCATACGCCAGGCCGCGCCAGGAAGCGAGTGTGGCTGCGTCGATGCGCGGGTAGTGAGCCGGCAGATAAAGCCCGCCATCAGGCGCCAGGCCTTCGAGCAGGATGTCGCAGAAGCCGAGCGGCGCCGCCACGTCGGTGCGGCTGTGGCGGGTGCTGAGGTACTTCAATTCAAGCCTTCCTTGCGCAGCCGGACGATGGGCGCCTGCACAGTGGGTAATGCCTGGAGCTCGGCGAGCGCCCCGTTCATCTGCGCTTCCACGGTTTCATGGGTGACCAGCACGACGTCGGAATGCGCCGGGGCCTTGGCGGCGGCAGCGTCCTTGCCCGCCTGGGGCTGCTGCAACACGGCGTCGATCGAAATGCCGCGCGTGGCCAGGATACCGGTGATGCGTGTCAGCACGCCGGCTTCGTCGCTGACCTGCAGGCGCAGGTAGAAAGACGTCACCACTTCGCCGATCGGCAGAATCGGCGTGGCCGTCAAGGCGTCAGGCTGGAACGCCAGGTGCGGCACGCGGTGCTGCGGCTCGGCGGTGTGCAAACGGGCGATGTCGACCAGGTCGGCGATGACGGCGCTGGCCGTGGGTTCGGCCCCTGCCCCCTTGCCGCAGTACAGCGTGGTGCCGACCGCGTCAGCCTGCACCATTACCGCGTTCATCGCGCCTTCGACGTTGGCCATCAGCCGGCCGGCCGGCACCAGCGTCGGGTGCACCCGCAGCTCGATGCCGCTGGCGCGCCGCCGGGTGATGCCGAGCAGCTTGATGCGGTAGCCGAGCTGCTCGGCATAGGCAATGTCAGCCGCCTGCAGCGAGGTGATGCCCTCGACGTAGGCCTGCTCGAACTGCACCGGAATGCCGAAAGCGATGGCGCTCATCAGCGTCAGCTTGTGCGCCGCATCGGTACCGTCGATGTCGAACTGCGGGTCGGCTTCGGCATAGCCCAGGCGCTGGGCCTCTTTCAGCACGGTGGCGAAGTCCAGCCCTTTGGAGCGCATTTCCGACAGAATGAAATTCGTCGTGCCGTTGATGATGCCGGCGATCCACTCGATGCGGTTGGCGGTCAGCCCTTCACGCAACGCCTTGATGATGGGAATGCCGCCGGCCACCGCCGCCTCGAACGCCACCACCACGCCCCGCTCGCGTGCGGCCGCGAAAATCTCGCTGCCGTGCAGCGCCAGCAACGCCTTGTTGGCCGTGACCACGTGCTTGCCCGCAGCAATCGCCGCCATCACCAGCGTGCGGGCGATGCCGCAGCCGCCGATCAACTCGACCACGAGGTCGATGCGCGGGTCGGTAACCACC
>JANXMO010000043.1 GCA_025354615.1 Burkholderiales bacterium
GCGCGCTGCATCGGCCGCCCGCTCGGCCAGCTTGCGCACCTCCCCGGCTACCACCGAGAAGCCCACGCCGTGCTCGCCAGCGCGTGCGGCTTCAATCGCAGCATTGAAAGCCAGCAGATTGGTCTGGCTGGCGATGTCGCCAATCACTTTGACGATCTCCGCAATTTCGACCGATGACTTCTGGATCAGCGCAATCGAATCGATCGATTTCTTCAGTGCCTCGAAGCCGTTCTTGGCGTTGGCCTGTGTTTCGCTGGCCAGCGCGCTGGCGTCATGGGTGTTGCGGGAGATGTTGGTGATGGCCTCGGCCAGGTTGCGCACCGAGGCGGTCATCTCGCGCGTTTTGATGACGACGCGCTTTTCCATGTGCACCTGCTCGGTCACGTCGTAGGCGTACTTGACCACCTTCAGCGGCTGGCCTTTCAGATCGAGGATGGGGTTGTAGCTGGCCTGCAGCCAGACGTCGCGGCCGTATTTGCCGACGCGCTGGTAGCGCCCGCTCAGGAATTCGCCTTTTGACAGCCGCAGCCAGAAGTCGCGGTACTCGAGCGAGGTGATGTAGTCGGGTGCGCAGAACATGCTGTGGTGCTGGCCCAGCACCTCACGCAGCGAGTAGCCGATGGTGCGCAGGAAGTTCTCGTTCGCTGCGATGACGTTGCCATCCAGGTCAAATTCGATGACTGCCTGTGCGCGGTTGACCGCCGTCACCTTGCCTTCAAATTCTGCATTGCGCAGCTTGATCTCGGTGATGTCGGTCGCAAATTTGACGACCTTCATCGGCCGCCCTTCCATGTCGAAGATCGGGTTGTAGGTGGCCTGAATCCAAACCTCCTTGCCGCCTTTGCCGATGCGCTTGTATTCGCCTGCGTCGTAATCACCGCGGCCGAGTTTTTCCCAGAAGCTTTGGTAGGCATCGCTGCGCGCCAGCTCGCTGTCGCAGAACATGCGGTGGTGTTTGCCGCGGATTTCCTCCAGCCGGTAGCCCATCAGACCCAGAAAATTTTCGTTGGCGTGGATCACGTTGCCTTTCAGGTCGAACTCGATCACCGCCTGCGCGCGCTGCAGCGCATCCACCTTGCCTTCGAAGTCGGCGTTGCGCCGCTTGGCCTCGGTCACGTCGGTGGCGAACTTGACGACTTTCATCGGCCGCCCGTCGAGGTCGAAAATCGGGTTGTAAGTGGCGTTGAGCCAGACTTCTTTGCCTTCCTTGCCAATGCGCTTGTACTGGCCGCCCTCGTACTCGCCGCGGCTGAGTTTTTGCCAGAACTCACGGTAGGCCTCGCTGGCGGCGTAGCCCGGTTCAACGAACAGGCGGTGGTGCTTGCCCTTGACTTCATCCAGCGTGTAGCCGACCACTTTCAGGAAGTTGTCGTTGACCGCGAGGATGCGGCCCTCCAGGTCGAATTCGATCACGCCTTGCGCCCGGTCAACGGCGCGCACCTTGCCCTCGAATTCGGCGTTGCGTATTTTTGAGCCCGTTACGTCCATCGCGTACTTGACGACTTTGACCGGGTTGCCGCTGAGGTCGAAGATCGGGTTGTAGGTGGCCTGTATCCACACCTCTTTGCCGCTCTTGCCCACGCGCTTGTACTCGCCCTTGTCGTACTCGCCTCGGCCCAGTTTCTGCCAGAACGCGCGGTAAGCACTGCTGCGGCCTTCCTCTTCTTCGACGAACATGCGGTGGTGCTGGCCTTTGACTTCTTCCAGCGTGTAGCCCAGCAAGTCGAGGAAATTGCGGTTCGCCTCGATCACCGTGCCGTTCAAATCGAATTCGATCACCGCCTGGGCGCGGCCGATGGCCTGCACCTTGCCTTCGAACTCCGCGTTGCGCGCCTTGCTGTCGGTCACGTCCAGCGCGTACTTCACGATTTTGAAAGGCTTGCCGTCGAAATCAAGAATCGGGTTGTAAGTTGCGCGTATCCAAACCTCCTTGCCGCCGCGGCCAACGCGTTTGAACTCGCCGCCCTCGAATTCACCGGTCCGCAGGCGTGACCAGAACAGCTGGTACTCGGCGCTGTTGGCGTGGGCGTCGTCGCAGAACATGCGGTGGTGCTGGCCTTTCACTTCGGCCAGCGAGTAGCCGACGAGCTTCAGGAAGTTTTCGTTCGCGGCCAGCACGTGGCCTTGCAGATCGAATTCGATCACCGCCTGCGCCCGATCGACTGCCGCCGACTTGCCTTGCCATTCCTGGCGCATCTGCTGTTCCTCGGTCACGTCACGCGCGGCCATCAGCAGCAATGCCGGCTCGCCGTCAACGGCCTCTGCCCGCGTGAAGCGCGCTGCGAACCAGCGGGTGTCAGAGCTTGAATGCTTGAGCTTCAACGTGCGCTGGTCACGGGCGGCCAGTGCGTCGGGCGCGAGCAGGGCGTCCCAGGCGTCGTCGCCAAAGTCGAACACCGCATCAATCCGCTCGCCGACCAGTGTTTCAGGCAACTGGCCCGTGCAAGCCTCTGCCCGGCTGTTGGCGCTGAGGATGCGGCCTGAATCGGCATCGACAGACACCAGCAGGCTTTCTTCCAGCCGACTGAAGGCAGCTTGTGCCCGTTGCAGGTTGCTGGCGGATGAAGGGTTGCTGGTGGTCAAGGCGGTCTCCTGAAAGGGCAGTGGGCAGTGCGATGCGCTGGTTTGCCAGGCGCCCCGCAGAAAGCGCCAATTTAGAAGACGCACCCGCTAAGCAATGCCTTCAAAAGAACCGTGCGGACAGGCCATTTACTCCTTCTTCCACGGCCTTCGCTTTTCAGCACGTTCGTTCGTGCCTTGCAAGGCACCGATTCAAGCGGCCCGTTACTGTGCGGCTTGCGTTTGCTTGTTCATGCGCTTGAAGGAATACGCAATGCCAACAGTTTGCTACTCATCGCCTTCTGTCCTCGAAGCGTTCAAGGCACGTGCCGGTCATGAAGAAGCCAGTGTGAGCGCACGCGAGCGTTCGCGTTCGCCCGTTACCAGGCTACGCAAGACTGTAGAAAAAGCGTCTGCAACCTCAGTAGAAAGCGTTCTTGACGCTCGGACCACCGGTTTGCAGGATATGCGTGTGATGTCAGTGTGATGCCGCAATGCGGGCAAGCGTTGACCCTGCGGAAATCGAAATTTTTATCCTGACCCTACGAGGATTCATATGCCAAGCGATATGCCAAGCGTTCGCCGTACTCCCTCGCCGCCCCCGCAGCGTTCTGATGCAGAGCCGTTCAAGTCACGCGCGCGCGAAGAAGATCGCCGTTTAGGCTTGGCCGCGCCATTGGGCTTGCAAGGCTTGGGTAAACGTCAACGCTCGTCATCGCCTGCGGAGGGTGAACGCCCGACCCAGCGCCAACGCTCGCCATCGCCGGCACCGGGTAACCTTGAGCGGTTTGCCGATTCATTTTTGACTTTTCCTGCGCCACCACTCGACGAATTGCCAGACAACCTGCTGACGCATATTGCTGCCCATCTGCCCGCCAATGACGTGGTGAACTTCACGTCAGCTTCCACAACCACCCGCGCCTTGGCGCAAGAACGCCAGGTTGCCATGGTGACGGCGAAAGCGACGCGCGTGACGACTCAAGCAGGCTTTGAGGCGATTCTTGGCACGCAATTCAATGTCATCGAACAGACTTACCCGTCAACTATTTACAACCTGCCCATCGCTTTGCGGCAGCAGCCCTTGACCGAGCTGCTGGGCAAGATCCGTAACTTGCGACCCAATGACAAGCCGAACGCGTGGCATGCCGGTCAGGCAGCTGTAAGTCGTTTACTCCCAGAACAGCAAGCGGAGCCCTTGGCTGCATTGTTGGAGAATTTGAATTGCCTGCCTTTGCAAGATCAAGTGACCGCATTCGATGAAGCACTTCTCGCCATTGAACAATTGGCGCCAGAAAGCCGTGCAAAGCCATTGGCCTGCTTGATCTCAAGCAGTGCTGACTTGCTTGAAAGCCAAGGCCTGCCTTTATTCGATCAGTGCTTGGCGGCTGTTCGTACTCTGCCACCGCAGCATTGCGCGGAGCCATTGAATGACTTGCTGATTCATTTCGACTGTTTGCCGGAAGATGAAATGTCAGCAGCATGCGACAACGCGATGAAAATGTTCAATGCGCTACTGCCAAAGCAGCAGAAAGATATGTTTTACAGCGTCATAAGCAATGTCATGGAGCATTTGTCACTTGAAGATCAGTCAGCACTTTTTCACGACTTGCTTCCAAGAGCAGCCGATTTGTATCAAGAAAATATGGGTACAGGGCCTTTAAAAGGAGTGTTAGGTCAGATTCAGTATTTCTATCCAGGGGATCAACTGCTGGCATTCAAGGCGGGCTTGGAAGTGGCAATGACACTCCCACAAGCGCCTCGTGAAGAATTAATGACCGTTTTGTTCGAGCAAATCGACCACATGGTCGGAAACGAACCTGCACTGGCATTTACGGCCTTGCAAGACAGTTTGCTGACGTTGCCACCCGCGCAAGTTGCGCAACGGCTGATCACATTGCTAAACCATTTGGGTGCTTTGGAAGAAGATGACCGGTTACAAGCATTCACCGACGTGCTGAACAGTGTGGGCCAAATGCCGCCAGAGCAGCGCCAAGAATTGCTGAGCGCATTGGAAGCTTCTTTAGGAGATTTGCCAGTCGATGCTGTCGCACAAGCCACGCAAGAATTAAACAATGCGCGCGCGCAACATGAACTGGGGAAGCTTTTCCCGACACAGTGATGGGTTTTTTTGACAGCCCAATGCTGCTTGCAGGCACTGTTGGGCCAGTTAATCGCTTTGAAGTGCAACCGCACGACGCTTTATGCGAGGCCGCTCTTCGCTTTCCTAGATGACGTTTCGCTTTTCAAAAGACAGTGACGTCAACAACTTGCTAGATTGTACGGAAAGGTTTTTCCCGCTTTACAAGGATTCATATGCCAAGCGATATGCCAAGCGTTCGCCGTACTCCCTCGCCGCCCCCGCAGCGTTCTGATGCAGAGCCGTTCAAGTCACGCGCGCGCGAAGAAGATCGCCGTTTAGGCTTGGCCGCGCCATTGGGCTTGC
>JANXMO010000068.1 GCA_025354615.1 Burkholderiales bacterium
TGATCGTCAAGCTGGCCGGCGAAGCGCAAGCCGCCGCCGGCATGGCCTGGGTGCTGGGCGCGCTGGTGGTGGGCGGCGGCGCGGGCGCGGTGATGGCGCGCCGCGTCGAGATGACCAAAATGCCCGAGCTGGTTGCCTTCATGCACAGCATGATCGGCCTGGCCGCGGTGTTCATTGCTGGCGCGGCGGTGGTCGAGCCGCAGGCTTTTGCAATCGCTGCGCGCGGCGCGCCCATTCCGGGTGGCAACCGCATCGAGCTGGCGCTGGGGGCTTTCATTGGCGCCGTCACCTTCAGCGGTTCGGTGATCGCGTTCGGCAAGCTCAGCGGCAAGTACAAATTTCGCCTGTTCCAGGGCGCGCCGGTGGTGTTTGCCGGCCAGCACAAGCTGAACCTGGCGCTGGGGCTGGCGGCGGCCTTCTTCTGCTTCGGTTTCTGGCACACGCAAAGCCCGGTCGATTTCGGGCTGATCGTCGCACTGGGTTTTGCGCTCGGCGTGCTGTTGATCATCCCCATCGGCGGCGCCGACATGCCGGTCGTCGTCTCCATGCTCAACAGCTACTCCGGCTGGGCCGCGGCCGGCATCGGCTTCAGCTTGAACAACAGCATGCTGATCATCGCCGGCTCGCTGGTCGGCTCCTCGGGCGCCATCCTCAGCTACATCATGTGCAAGGCGATGAACCGCTCGTTTTTCAACGTCATTGGCGGCGGCTTTGGCGGCGCGGCCAGCACGCCGACGGGTGCAGCGGCGGCGCAGCGCCCGGTCAAAAGCGGCAGCGCTGACGATGCGGCCTTCGTGCTCGGCAACGCTGAAACCGTGGTCATCGTGCCCGGCTACGGCCTGGCGGTGGCGCGTGCGCAGCACGCGGTCAAGGAGCTGGCGGCCAAGCTGACGGCCAAGGGCATCACCGTCAAATACGCGATCCACCCGGTCGCCGGGCGCATGCCCGGCCACATGAACGTGTTGCTGGCCGAGGCCGAAGTGCCCTACGACCAGGTGTTCGAGATGGAAGACATCAACGGCGAATTCGGCCAGGCCGACGTGGCAATCGTTCTGGGCGCCAACGACGTGGTCAACCCCGCGGCGCACACCAAGGGCAGCGCGATCTACGGCATGCCCATCCTCGAGGCCTACAAGGCCAAGACGGTGATCGTCAACAAGCGCTCGATGGCCGCCGGTTATGCCGGGCTGGACAACGAGCTGTTCTACATGGACAAGACGATGATGGTGTTCGGCGACGCCAAGAAGGTGGTCGAGGACATGGTCAAGGCAGTGGAGTAACCCACCACAACAGCGGCAGCAGGCTGCAAGCGGTGGCCCGGCCAGCCGCGTGGCAACCCTTCCAACACCACGCGGCGCCCGCAGCGCTGCAAATCGCGAGGGTCCCGCATGAACCACCAGATGCCGCAAGCCAACCCGCCGCCTGGCCGCCTGGCCCGGCCCTGGCTGAAGCACTACCCCGCCGGCGTGCCGGCCGAGTTGAACGTCTGTGCCTACCCGTCGCTGGTGGCGCTGATCGAAGACAGCTTCCGCCGCTTCCACAGTTTGCCGGCTTACAAGTACATGGGCCGGGCGATCAGCTTTGCGCAGGTCGATCAACAGTCGTGCGCCTTTGCGGCTTATCTGCAGTCATTGGGCATCGCCAAAGGCGACCGCGTGGCGGTGATGCTGCCCAATGTGCCGCAGTACCCGGTGGCGGTCGCGGCCATCCTGCGCATCGGCGCGGTGGTGGTCAACGTCAACCCGCTGTACACGCCACGCGAACTCGAACACCAGCTGAAAGACGCCGGTGCCAAAGCCATCGTGCTGCTCGACAACTTCGCCTGCACGCTGCAGCAAGTGCGCGCGGCGCTGCCGCAGCTCGAGCACATCGTGCTGACGGGGCTGGGCGATGCGCTCGGCTTTGCGCGTTCGCTGCTCGTCAACTGGGTGGTGCGCCACGTCAAGAAGTTGGTGCCGCCCTACCAGCTGCCCGGCGCCGTGCGTTTCAACGCAGCGCTGGCTGCCGGCCGTACCCAGGCGCTGGCACCGGTGGTCGTCGGGCCGGACGATATCGCTGTGCTGCAGTACACCGGCGGCACCACCGGCGTCAGCAAAGGCGCTGTGCTGTTGCACCGCCACTTGGTGGCCAACGTGCTGCAGTCAGAGGCCTGGTACCGCCCGGCGCTCAGAAGCGTTCCGCGGCATGAGCAAATCCACACCGCCTGCGCGCTGCCGATTTATCACATCTTCGGCTTCAGCTCGAACATGCTGCTGTCGCTGCGCACTGGCGGTTGCAACATCCTGATCGTCAACCCACGCGATTTGCCGGCGCTGTTCAAAGACCTGGCGCGCGAGCGCGTGCACAGCTTCCCGGCGGTCAACACCTTGTTCCAGGCGATGGCGCGGCACCCGGAATTTTCAAGCGTCGACTGGCGACATTTGAAGATCTCGATCGGTGGCGGCATGGCGGTGCAAAGCGCCACCGCGCAGCTGTGGCTGGAGAAAACCGGCTGTCCGATCGTCGAGGGCTACGGCCTGTCGGAAACCTCGCCGTCGGTCACCTGCAATCCCGTCGACAGCCCTGCTTACAGCGGCAACATCGGCCTGCCGCTGCCGGCCACCGACGTGGTGCTGCTCGACGACGACGGCCGCGAAGTGCCGCCCGGCCAGCCCGGCGAAATTGCCATCCGCGGCCCGCAGGTGATGGCGGGCTACTGGCAGCGCCCCGACGAAACCGCCCGCGCGATGACGGCTGACGGCTACTTCCGCACTGGTGACATCGGCACCGTCGACGACCGCGGTTACTTCAGAATCGTCGACCGCAAAAAAGACATGATTCTGGTCAGCGGCTTCAACGTCTACCCGAGCGAAGTTGAAGAGGTGGTGGCGCAGCTGACGGGCGTGGCGGAATGCGCGGCCATCGGCCTGGCTGACGAGAAGGCCGGCGAAGCGGTCAAGCTGGTCATCGTGCGGCGCGACGCGCAACTCACCGAAGCGCAGGTGCGCGCGCATTGCGAAATGCACCTGGCCGGCTACAAGCGCCCGCGGGTCGTCGAGTTCCGCGGCGAGCTGCCGAAGAGCAACGTCGGCAAGGTGTTGCGCCGCCTGTTGCGTGAGCCGCCGCCGCCGGCACCGCAACAGCAGCAGCAGCAGCAGCAGCCGTGAAGACCGCACCGCATCGCGTTGCACAAGGCTGCCGCATGGCCCGTGTGCCCTGGCCGGCATGACGACGGTGCTGCTGCGCCTGCTCGGCAGGCTGCTGCGCGGCGTGTTGCTGACGCTGGCCGCGCTCTGGCTTTACTTCGAGGAATGGGGTTGGCGGCCGCTTACGGCTTGGGCCGCGCGCCTCGCGCAATGGCCGCCGCTGCAGCGGCTCGAGCAGCGCATTCGCCGCGCACCGCCACGGTTGGCATTGGTGTTGTTTTTGGCGCCGGCGCTGCTGTTGCTGCCGGTCAAGCTGCTGGCGCTGTATTTCATCGAAGCCGGCCGCGCGGCGCTGGGCATCAGCGTCATCGTCGCAGCCAAAGTGCTGAGCACCGCGCTGGTCGGCCGCCTGTTCATCCTGACCGAAGCGCAGCTGCTGCAATTCCCGTGGTTTGCCCGCGCGCTGTGCTGGTGGCGCACCACCAAGGCGCGGGTGCGGGAGGCAGTGGCCGCGTCAGCCGCCATCCGTGCGTTGCGCGGCTCGCGGCGGCACTGGCGGCTGTGGCTGCGCCGCATCCGGCACTGACCGGCGTTTCTTTCCCGCATGGCCCCTCGCTTCCACGTCGACACCCCGCTGACCACCGGCGCTTTGTTGGTGCTGCCCGCCGGCGCGGCGCGCCACGTGCAAGTGCTGCGGCTGCAGCCTGGCAGTGCATTGACGCTGTTCAACGGCCAGGGTGGCGAGTGGCAGGCCACGGTGCTGCGCATGGGCCGCAGCGAGGTCGAGGTGCAGATTCATCAGTGCGTCGACGTTGACCGCGAGCTGCCGCTGCACATCACCCTCGCCATCGGCATGCCAGCCAACGACCGCATGGATGCGCTGGTCGAAAAAGCCACCGAGCTGGGCGCCGCCACCATCCAGCCGCTGGGGTGCGAGCGCTCTGTGCTGCGCCTGAGTGGCGAGCGTGCCGACAAGAAAACCGCGCACTGGCGCGCCGTGGCCACCGCCGCCAGCGAACAGTGCGGCCGCACCCGCGTACCCGACGTGGCGCCGGTGCGCGGCCTGCTCGAATGGCTGCGCACGCCGCCAGCCGACGCCGCGGCCCGGCGCTGGGTACTCAGCCTCCGCGAGGGCGGCACCGCGCTCGTGCCGGCCGCCGCCGGCGGCCACAGAGTGCACGTTTTCCTCCGCGGCCCCGAAGGCGGCCTGACCGACGCCGAAGAAGCCGCCGCTCGCGCTGCCGGCTTCAGCCCCGCTTCGCTCGGCCCCCGCGTGCTGCGCGCCGATACCGCGCCGCTGGCCGCATTGGCCGTGTTGGCGGCGGCCATTGCGCCTGCTTGACCATTCGGCCGCGGCCCCTCAGACCGCTGACGCAAAATCCCCCTGTAATTTCCTTACACCGCCACCTTTTTCACGGAGACCCCCATGGGCTTGCTCGACTCGGTATTGAATGCCATCACCGGTGCACCCGGTGCCGCCAACAGTCAGCTGCCAGGCAGCGGTCAGGCGCCAGGCGCCAGCCAAGCCGCGCTGCTGCTCGGCCTGGTCACCAGTCTGCTGAAGCGCAACGCAGATGCCGCGGAGCCCACAGGCGGCGGCCTGGGCGGCCTGATCGGCCGTTTCCAGCAGGGCGGCCTGGGCGACGTCGTCAACTCGTGGATAGGCACCGGCCACAACCTGCCAATTTCGCCCGAGCAACTGCAAAACGTGCTTGGCTCTGACGTCGTCGCCCAGCTCGCCCAGCGCTTCGGCCTGTCACACCACGCAGCCGCCGATCAACTGGCTGAAGCGCTGCCGCAGGCGGTCGACCAATTGACGCCGCAAGGCCAACTGCCTGCCGAGGCCGAGGCCGGGGATGGCGGGTTGGGCGACATCGGCAACATCCTCGGGCAGTTTGCCAGGCGTTGAGGGTTGGGGGATGGCACGGGCAGAGTAGAGGCCCGTGCGTCACTGCTGCACCCTCACCCCAGCCCTTTCCCCCAAAGGGACGAGAGAGGATTTTGTGCCATGTCTTCACCATTGAGCGCCAATCGAATAACTGGACTCCTTCTCCCGCCCGCGGGAGAGGGCAGGGGTGAGGGATGGCGCACGGCACGACTCTGAATACCAGAGTGACAGTGCTGCGCCCTCGCCTCTCGAAGGCGAGGGCACTTTTCAGTTCATGTCTTCACCATTGAGCATTGAGTGGCACTGCATGGCGCTGAACCCCAGGCATCAAGTCCGAATGTCAATCTCAAGCGCGCCTGCCGGCCGTGCAAGGCCGGCGTCCACCACCGCTGATGTGACCGACTGGTTATCGCGCGCATCCAGGTATATCAAGCTGGTGGGCAGGAAAGCCCGCACGTTGTGGTCAGTCAGGTTATGACCTCGTAGCGCCAGTTTTTTCAGCTGAGGCAGGTGCTTCGCCAATACAACAGCGCCCGCATTGCCGGCCCACAGGCCGCCCAGCCCCTGCAAATGGTTCTGGTCGATGCCAGCATTGTTCATCACCAAATCACGCAGTCCTTTGCCTTTGAAAGCTGCCGCGAACTGTGTGACAGTGGCAGCAGTCCATTGATAGCCCGTCACGTCCAGCGACGTCAACGCCGGCAGTTGTGCCAGCCCCGCCAAGCTTTGGTAACTGACGTGCCGGATATGACGAAAATCTTGAGCCAAGTTCAAATCGGCCAACTGAGGAAGTTCGCGCAGCCGTTCGATGACATGGGCCATCACATCGTCTGCCGCCCCCGTGATGGGCATGCCACGGCCAACGTCCAGCGCCAGTGGCTGCAGGGGCCCCCACTGATTGCCGCCAAGGTTGAGCGACGTCAAACTTTTGCAGGCAGCAATGGCGTCTATCGCGAGGGCCACTGCTTCCCAAGCCCAGTCACCAGTGTCAGCCAAGTCGAGTTGCTGCAAGTGCTTCAACTTTGGCCAGCCGGCCATGTCAGCACTCATGAAGGCATTGCCGATTAAATTGAGTGAGCGCAATTTTTCGTGGCCCAGCAACGCTTTTGCGCCGAGCCAACCGATGTTGTTGCGGTTGCCAGCATCCGGCAATTCCCGCAAATTCAGTGGCTGTGAATTGCCGAGGCCCAACCTTTGCAACTGTGTGACGGTGGACAGGGCGAGCGCACCCAAGTCGGTGATCCGGTTGTCTGCCAATTCCAGTGACGCCAACGACCTGCTGGTTGACAGCAGACAGGCCGCTTCGTCATTCACGCCTGTCTAATTCAAATCCAGCGTCTGCAGCTGTGGCATGCCGGCCAGCGCGGTGATGATGTCGATCGGCATGGGTACAAGGTTGTGCCCATAACCCCTCGTTTCGCTCAAACCCAGCACTTTGAGGCCTTTGTGCGAAGTGAGTGCAAAAAGACTTTCATCGGGCACTTGCCGGCCGCGCAGTTGCAATGTCGTCAAGCGCGGCAGTGTGACCAATGCTTGGGCGGTGGCGTGTGGCAACCTGCTGGGAACACGTCTCATATTTTCCAGGTTCAACGTGGTCAGCGTGGGGTGTTGTGTCAACGCAATCAGTTTGACGTTGTGATACGCCTTTTCGTTCAGCGTCAGCGACTCAAGCCGAACATTCATCAAGTGCCGTTTGAACCCCTTGGCTGTGATGGATGAAACGCCCGCGAGTGTCAAGTGTTTCAAGTCTTTTGGCAATTGCCCCAAGTGATCGTCCGTGAAGCCCGCACCGTTCAGCGTCATGGACTTGATACAGGTGAACTTTTTAAACAGATCGCCAAATTTTTCAACCGAACTTTGAGGTTGCCCCGAAGGCGCACTTTGCCCATGCAAGGCGTTCAGCCCGGCCATGTCCAGTGTCAATCTCCGCAGGTTGTCGGACGCCACTGCCGAGCTGGCTTTGTTGACGGCGCGTAGCGAGCGCAGCAACTCGTTCGGTGCATTACTCATTTCGGCCATGCGAGGGAGATGCTTCACGATCGTCTGCAGCGGCCCCAAGCCGTCAGCTGGCGGCAATACGGCCAGTCGTGGTGCCCGCAAAAAGGGACTGATGACAACGGAACCCATCCGCGCGACCAGCCCAGTCTCACCAGTGGACGGCGCCTGCGTTGGCACCAATGACTCGCCAGTCAATTCCTCAAAATCCCGCTTCCATTCAGGAGAGGACTGTGTGAGTACCCGCTTGGCGGACTTAAATTGAGTGGGCAGCATGGACAAGGCGACTCAAGTGCCAACTGCCCGCGCGGTTGCTGGACAGGGGAGAAGGGAAAAGTTTTGTCAAACATAGCCACTCCAACGAACGCGTGCATCTTGCAAAGCGAAAAGTTGTTCAAGATAGCGAGACACGGCTCCGCACGGCAGCGTCAATTGCTAATCGAAAAGGTGATGTCGGTGGCAGTTCTTGCGCGCCGCGGCGCAATGAACAAAACCCGCGGCGGTTTCAAGGCAGTCCCAGCGCGCAAGGCTCATCCGCCCCGCATCGTCCCCGCCACCAAGTCAAACCGAAACAACCGGCACTCGATCGGCCCGTTCCACATCGGCACACGGCGCGCGGCTTTGAGTCGCATCAACCCCGGCAGTTTGCTGTCAGGGCTGAGCACATGGGCCGCCCAGCCGGCGGGGTGCTGGGTGTAGGCGCGCTTCCAGTGGGCGGACAGGTGGGTGAAGAAGTCAGGGGGTAGGGCGGTGTTACTGCTGTTGTCATCGCTTTCCACTGGTGGCAGTGGCGCGGCCTT
>JANXMO010000072.1 GCA_025354615.1 Burkholderiales bacterium
TGCGCCTGGCTTGCTCCAGCAATGGCCTCACTCGCTGGAATTGCTCCTCGCTGATGTCACGGGGGTATTTCTTCGTACGCATCCCCGCATCTTTTCACATTCGGAATGAGATCGTGAACACGTTCTAAGAACCAGAGGTACGAAGCGTTCAAAGAAGGCTTGGCGGCGGCATGTGAGCTGGCGTCAATACCACAAGCGCCTTTCTCGACGTGGAATAGCAGCCAACCAGAATCAGCGCAGCCAGAAGAAATGAGTAAGCAGCCAGCACAAGAGCAGCCGCTGACGGCAGTGCTGGGGCAGATAAGACAGTTGGACGAACCTGAAAGAAAGGCTGCTTAACAGTTGGGCTTGCTTGAGGACTTGTTCATGAAAATCAATCAAAGTAATTTGATGAACAACAAGTAGCCCAGGTTTTTGAAGTCGGGCTTTCGATTGTCAAGAAGTTGCGATTGGAACAACAAGTAGAACTGCTGACTCGCTTGTTTCAGCAAACGTGTGTCTTCCCTGAGGCCTACACATCGGTTTTCTCAATGGAACGCAATCGGGCATCGGCAGCGCTCCGACAAGCGGCCTCTACAAGCGCCGGCTGACAGCCATGGATGCGGGTGCCATCCGCTTTGGCCTCGCTTCATCAAGCGACCGGTTTCCGGCTTAAGCGCCGCAACAGCCGGCTTTTCCTGCTGTTCATCTCGCTCAAGTCAGGGCGCCGCAGCGGAACAATCAAGCCACTGGGCGTGCTGTGTGCGCCTGCTTCACGGTTGCCGCTGTTGCCATGGCCAACGATTCCTCCGCTCAAGACCGCAACCTGCCTGCCTCGCAGCGCAAGATCAAGCGCGCGCGGGAAGACGGCACGGTGGTGCGCTCGCGCGATCTGGGCCATTTCGTGGCCATTGCTTCAGGCGGCGCGGTGCTGGTGGCGACGGCGCCGTGGTGGACCGAGTGGATGCGCCACATGCTGGCCGATGGCTTGCGCTTTGACGTGCGGTCGGTTGCCAGCAACGCGGCGATGGGCCAGCGCCTGAGCGACCTGACGCTGTTTTTGTTGGGGGCCGTGGTGCCGGCCGGGGCGCTGACAACGCTGGTGGCGCTCGGCGGCAGCCTGGTGGTGGGCGGCTGGAACTGGACGCTCAAACCGATGGCGCCCAAGTTTTCAAAGATGAACCCGCTGTCCGGGCTCGGCCGCCTGTTTTCCAAGCAGCAGCTGACCGACACCCTGAAAGCCTGCCTGCTGGCGCTGCTGCTGGGCACGGTGGGCACGCTCTACCTCAAGTCGCATCTCGGCAGTTTTCACAGCGTGATCGCCATGGCCTTGCCGGCGGCGCTGCAGCACGTGGGGCAGACGGTGATCGGCGGGCTGCTGCTGTTGCTGCTCGTGCTGGCGCTGTTCGCGGCGGTCGACGTGCCGCTGCAGCGCCATCTGCACGCCCAGCAGCTGAAGATGAGCACGCAGGAAATGAAGCAGGAGCACAAGGAAAACGAAGGCAACGCCGAGGTCAAGGCCAAGGTCAAGCAACGCATGCGCGAGATGTCGCGCCGGCGCATGCTGGCTGCCGTTCCCACGGCTGATTTGGTGGTGATGAACCCGACCCACTATGCCGTAGCGCTCAAATACGACGAGCACAAGATGATGGCGCCGCGAGTCGTGGCCAAAGGTGCCGACCTGCTGGCGATGAAGATTCGCGACACCGCCCGTGGCGCCAAAGTGCCGGTGCTGCAGTCGCCGGTGCTGGCGCGGGCGCTGTATGCGCACGCCGAGGTCGACCGCGAGATTCCGGCCGCCCTGTTCGCCGCCGTGGCGCAGGTGCTGGCCTACGTGTACCAGCTGCGCACCGCGCTGGCCGGCGGCCTGCGCAGCCCGGGCGAGCCGCCCAATGTCTACGTGCCGGCCGAGCTGGACCCCGCCAACCGCCCCGGCCCGGCCTCTGAGAACGACGCGCCATGAACCCCTTGCTGCTGCAGCTGCAGACCCGCCTCGGGCTGAAAGCCGGCGCCGTGCGCGCCTTGCTGGCGCCGCTGTTCGTCGTCATGGTGCTGGCGATGATGGTGCTGCCGCTGCCGCCGTTCGCGCTCGACCTGCTGTTCACCTTCAACATCGCGATGGCGCTGATGGTGATGATGGTGGCCGCTTACATGGTCAAGCCGCTGGACTTTGCTGCGTTCCCGACCGTCATCCTGCTGACCACGCTGCTGCGGCTGTCGCTCAACGTCGCGTCCACCCGCGTGGTGCTGCTGCAGGGCCACACCGGGCCGGGCGCGGCCGGCGCGGTGATCGAGTCGTTCGGGCACTTCCTGATCGGCGGCAACTTCGCGGTCGGCCTGATCGTCTTCGCCATCCTCGTCGTCATCAACTTCGTGGTGGTGACCAAGGGCGCCGAGCGCATTGCCGAAGTGGGCGCGCGCTTCACGCTCGATGCGATGCCGGGCAAGCAGATGGCGATCGACGCCGACCTCAACGCCGGCCTGATCGACGAGAAACAAGCGCGACGGCGGCGCGCTGAGGTGGGCGAGGAAGCGGAATTCTTCGGCGCGATGGACGGCTCGTCGAAATTCGTTCGCGGCGACGCCATGGCCGGGCTGCTGATCCTGTTCATCAACATCATCGGCGGCTTTGTCATCGG
>JANXMO010000074.1 GCA_025354615.1 Burkholderiales bacterium
TGTTCCCTCACCCCCGCCCTCTCCCCGAAGGGGCGAGGGAGTGCCGTGTTGGCGTCGGCGCCTGCACTTCCTTTCTCCGGCTTTTCTCCCTCTCCCTCAGGGAGAGGGCCGGGGTGAGGGGCAGTGCCGCCAAGCCGCTCACCCTCTTGTGCCATGCCCCATCCCCTCACACCAGCCCTCTCCCCGAAGGGGCGAGGGAGTGATTCGTTCCTGCATCGGCTGACGTGGCCGCTGCCGGCCTTGCTGACCTGGGCCGTGGCGTGGGCCGCCTTCGGCGGCCTGCACGCCATCGGCGCACCGCCCTGGCTGTCCTTGGTCAGTGGTACGGCGACGGGCCTGCTGCTGAGCCGCGGCGCCACCACGCGCTGGCGCCGGGTGTTCACCGGCGCGGGCTTTCCACTGTCGCTCGCTGCTTCCGGCATGGCGGCACTGCCCGCCTGGGCTTGGCTGTTGCCGCTGGCGGCGCTGATGGCGCTCTACCCCGTGCGCAGCTGGCGTGACGCGCCGCTGTTCCCGACACCCACCGGCGCGCTGCAAGGCATGGCTTTGGTTGCGCCGTTGCCCGCCGGCGCACTCGTGCTTGACGCGGGCTGCGGCCTGGGCGCTGGCCTGCGGGAACTGCGGCGCGCCTACCCGCAGGCGGAGCTGCACGGCATCGAATGGAGCTGGCCGCTGCGACTTGCCTGCGGCTGGCGCTGCCGCTTCATGCGCCCACCAGCCATAGTGGAACGCGGCGACATCTGGGCCGCCGACTGGCGCCGCTACGACATGGTTTATTTGTTCCAGCGCCCTGAAAGCCTGCCGCGTGCGTGGGCCAAAGCCGCCGCTGAACTGGCGCCTGGCACCTGGCTGGCCAGCCTGGAATTCGAGGCCGCAGGGCATGTGCCCGATGCCGTGCATGCCTGCCCCGATGGGCGGCGTGTGTGGCTGTACAAAGCCCCGCTGGCGGGCGGGTCAACAGTCAAGTGACGGGCGATCGTCGAAAAAGCCGCGCAGCGTGTTGATGTGTTCCTGTTTTTCGATGCCCAGGCGACGGGCGACGGCCATTGGGTCTTCGCCGTTACGCACGGCGGGTACGCCACATTCCCAGACGGAGCTCATTTCCAAGGAATGAAGAGACGTCGGGCCGACAATTCCCAGCGCCTGAGCCACGGCACGGCAGTTTTCGCCGCGCTTGACGGCTTCTAAAGCAGGGCCTGGGCTGTTTGACACACCGGCTACAGCAGCATGTTCAGTGTCACGCAACAGATTTTCAATATCCGCTGGCCGGGGCGCAGGCAGCGCCAGCAGTGTTTGACGAAATGCGACGATGGCGGGCACCTTGTCCACCCTCGGCAAGTGGGGAATTCGTCCGAACAAAGCCCGCAAAGGCGTTGCCTGCAACGAGGCGGGAACGGCTTGCAAGGACATATGCAAATTGCACGAATTGCTATCGTCCGCGCTCAAACCCAGCAATGCCTTGAACTGGGCGAGCGTGCTCACTTGGCGGGCATCGGCTGCCAAAGTCACTGCCCGCAGTTCTGGCGTGCTGTTGGCCAAGGACGGGTGGGCTTGCACAACCGCGACACGGTCTTCTTCAGACACGCGCCGCAAGATTTTTGACAACACGTCGGACGGTACGCCCTCCAGCAAATTTCTCTGCGGCAAAGGGCGCAGTGCATTGGCTCCTGCATTGAGGCTTTGCGCCATCGGGTTGTTCGTCACATGGACGCCGGACATGCTGTCAGTCAAAGGCAAGCCCGGCCTGGAACGCGTACTTGCCACGGCGGGAGTGCCCGCTTCGCGCTCGGGCGAAGCGGCACGTGGGCGAGGAGAATCCGGTCTGAGTCCTTCCACGTGGGCGAGGAGAATCCGGTCTGAGTCCTTCCATCTGAACAATCTCCAAATCAAGTCTTTCAGCAACACCTCGAGATGAAAATTGAGGTACGCATGGCAGCTTGCAGGATTCCGGCGCGTGGGGCGCGATGAATGCGACGCAATGTCTCGAAACCCGAAGCCGGTTGATTTGGCGCGGTGGCGCAGAACATGCATCGCGCACCCGTCATTTTGACGCGCGCCCTTTCGACCTTGCACTGCCCCATTGAGGCGCTGGACCGGCGCGTTACGATGGAACTGGTACGCCAACCTGGAGATTTCGGAACAAATGAATGCGATGGATTCGGCCCGAGGGCAAGGCGCAAACCACAGCGATACCCAGCGTTATCGCGAGGATTTGCAACGCCGCCATCGGGACGAAGACGCGCGTTCACGTTCCGAAATCTCCGGGTTGGCGTACCAAAATGAAACTCTATAAAGGCGTAACTCCGTTGGGACAGCGCGGCGTTCGCAATGCCAATGTCAGGAGTTTGACTTTCCTAATCCGCACCAGATTTTTGCGTCAGGCAAAGCAATTGGTTTTATCGCACCTCATGTTAAAGGCAGCACGTCGATTGCAATTGCAACCACCTTGCAATGAGTAAAGGGAAAAGCTGATGCCTGCTGTGAAAAAGACGACTGCCGCCAAAAAGACAGGTGCGACAAAGAAGGGCCTTTACGCAAACATTCAGGCCAAGCATGAGCACATTACGCATGGCAGTGGTGAGCACATGCGCCAACTGGGGGGAAAAGGTGCGCCATTGGCTGAGGCTTTAGAAAAAGCGGCGCATTCAACAGCAGCCGCAAAAAATGGTCCGTGAAACTGTAGCCAAGGCGGCTGCAAAAAAAGCCCCTGCAACACAAAATCCAGCCATTTTTGACCGGTTTCACGCCTGTCCTCAGCGGCTTGATCGTGAATGGCGTTTGAAGTGGCTGCCCCAAGCGTTGCTCTTTTTTACTCCCGTGCCATTGCCAATCCTTGGTCTATGGCCCGCATAACGGCATCGGTTGCGGTATGGTGAACCATGTGCCCGGCATGTGGTACCAGATGCAACTGGCTATCGGGCAAGCGGCGGCTGAGGCGGCCGGAATGCCGCTGGCTGCCTAGCAATCGGTCAGATTCGCCGGCCACGATGACGGTTGGTGGCATGTCCTCCGGATTTGAGCGCAGCACGCGCATGGCCGCCGGAATCATCATCGCCGTTTCGGCAGCGCTGGCCTTGATCTGCCCTGGACGCAATGACATCCACACCGGGTAGCGCGTTTTGAACGCCGTTGTGACGGCTGCCGGCCCGAACAAGCGCTTCAACATCAACGGCCACAAAGCGCGTGACAGCAGTGGAGAAACGGTGTGGCGCATCAACGTGCCCAGCAAGGGCAGGGCTGGCAGGCTCATCCACGGCACGTCGAAGCGCAGGCCCGGCGTGTAGTAACCGGAGACCAAGATGACGGCTTTGAGCGATTGAGGCCGCTGTTCGGCCATGGCGCCTGCCACCAATGCGCCCCATGAGTGGCCGAGAACCGTAGGGCGTTGCACGCCCATCTGGTCCAGCGCTTCCCACAGCAGCTCGGCTTGCACCTGTGGTGTGTAGTTGTGCCCGTCGGGGCGGTTGCTGTGGCCATAACCTGGTCGGTCGAACACCAGCACGCGAAACCGTGATGCGGCTTGGTCAACAAGCCCGCTGAGCTCCATTTCAATGGCCATTACGCCGTTGCCGTGCAACAGGACGAGCACTGGGGCCGATGGCGAACCGTGCTCGATGACGTGCAGGGCGACACCCTGCACCGAAACAAACCGGCCTTGCGGTGGGTTTTGCGCTTCTGCTTCGCTCGACTTGCGTTTGACGATGTAGGCACAAGTGGCCAGCACAGCCGCTACGCCAGCGGCTACAGCCAGCGGGCGTTTGGATGAAGAAGAAAATGACATGGACGCAGCTCCGAAAGGGTCAAGCAGCATCGGCAGGTGTCATGCCTGGAAAGTGATTTGCAGCTGAAGCCGCCTGCAAGTTCGGTTTTGATTCAGCTTCAATACCTGTTTCAGATTGAGATGGCTGAGCGAGAGTCGAACCGGTTGGACGCGTAGGGATGGCGTTACTTTGTCTCATCAACAACAACCCCGGCCATCGAAAACAGCACGACATTGCTCTGCGGTGCTTGCAAGGCGGCGGTCAGTGGCAGACGGTCGTTGCGCTGTTGCGCGGTAAAGCGGGCGCCGTCACGGCTGCGGAGCTGGCGGCCGTTTTGGCCTACGATCAACACCGAGCCGTCGGCCAGTTGGGTCATGTCGACCAGTGAATCGGTCACGCCTGTTTTGACGTTTGTCCAGCTTGCGCCTTGGTCTTGGCTGCGCAACAACTTGCCGCGCATGCCGCTGACGAGCAAATCGCCGTTGGCCAGCGCCAGGCCGGTCCAGAGCGAGGCTTTTTGGCCGGTTTCAACGGCTGCCCAGGTGTTGCCGCCGTCTTCAGACCGAAAAACGAGGCCTGATTCGGCCGTCACCACCAGCAGCTTGTGGGCGCCGGCAATGATTTTGAACAGGTGCTTGTCGCTGTCGTCGCCGGTGGCAATTTTGAGCGGCGCCCAGCTGCGACCGCCGTCATGCGTGGCTTGAGCTTGGCCAAAGCGGCCGACGACAAAACCGTTTTGCGGGTCGGCGAACCAGACCGACGTCCACGGTTGGTTGTCGCTGCCGCCGCGGGCCAGCAGGCGCCAGGTGTCGCCGCCGTCTGCTGTCGACAGGATGACGCCGTCATGACCGGTGGCGTGGCCGTGCAGCGCGTCGATGAACTGGACGTCTGTCAGCATGACGCTGACCGGCACCGCGTGAGCCTGCCGAAAATGCCGGCCCGAGTCGTCGGACAACAGCACCACACCATAGTCGCCAACCGCAACCAGACGCTTGCCGGCACGCGCCACCGCCATCACAGCGGCTGACTCGGCGCGCG
>JANXMO010000085.1 GCA_025354615.1 Burkholderiales bacterium
CGCGCGGCATGAAGCCGACCGACAAACAACTGGAAAAAGCCCGCGCGCAAATTCGCGACCGACTGACCCAGCTGGCGCCCATTTTCTTGAAGAACAAGTACATGCTGGGCGACGATTTTTCGATGCTCGACGTGGCCATTGCCCCCTTGCTGTGGCGGCTTGATTACTATGGCATCGATATGTCCAAAAATGCTGTCCCGTTGTTGAAGTATGCGGAGCGGATTTTTTCTCGTCCTGCTTATATCGAGGCGCTGACGCCATCTGAAAAGGTTATGCGTAAGTAAGGCGCCGATGTCATGACGAAAGTTCCTGCGTCACCTGGCTCTCACCCTATTGGCCCCAGTGCGCCCGGTGGAACGTCGACCCGGCCTTACTTGATTCGGGCGTTGCACGAATGGTGCAGTGACAACGGGTTCACGCCGTACCTGGCCGTGTTCGTTGACGCGCAGGTGCGGGTGCCGCTGGAATACGTGAAAAACAACGAGATTGTTCTCAACGTGAGTTTCGAGGCGACAACGGCTTTGCAGCTGGGCAACGATTTCATCGAATTCAAAGCCCGGTTTGGCGGTGTTTCGCGCGAAATTGCAGTGCCCGTGCACCATGTCATTGCAATTTATGCTCGCGAAAACGGGCAAGGCATGGCGTTCCCGGTGCCCACGGAAGCCACGGCCGCGCCACAAACGTCTAGCTCACCACCCGCTTCTCAACCCGGCTCACGCGGCCCCAGTGTGTTGCGCTTGGCGAATGAAAACGAGGTAATGCCCGAGCCGTCGGACGACGCTTCATCAGAGGATGAGCCGCCCGAGCCACCTGCAACGGGCGGGCGCCCCTCGTTGAAGAGGGTCAAGTAGCGGTTCGCTTTTTCAGGGGCCGTTAGAATTTTGTTTCCAGCCCTTGTAGCTCAGTTGGTAGAGCAGCGGTTTTGTAAACCGAAGGTCGCGGGTTCGACTCCTGCCGGGGGCACCACTCTTGTTGTAGTTGATTTGTGCTGCTGTTTGAACGACAGATTGCCGTGCGCCTTGGTTCAAGTGGGCATCGGATTCGATCAGCGCTTGGTTTGCACTTTGATGCGAATCGTGTTCATCGTCCAGCCGCGTTGGCGCAGCCGCTCTTCCAGGCGGGGTTGCAACTGGCGCAATTTGGCGGCCACGGCGCCGTTGGCGGCAAGCAGACTCCAACCGTCCTCGTCCACAGGGCCGGGCTGGACGTGCGGCGATAGAGCCGGTGGTAGGTCATCGCGGATGGCTTCCAGCCGGTCGGTCGAGTCCCGCAGCCGCAGCCGCAGTTGGGCCAGCGGCGCGCTGCGCAGCAGGGCATCGGCAATCGGCAGTGAAGCAGGAACAGCGGGAGTGGTTTTGGTGTTCACCGGGAGAGTTTACCGATGCAAATTCTGATTACGCACAGTGGTTTGGCCCGGTCGCGCGTGCTGCATTTCAACCGTCTGCAGTTGGCGGGCGCGTTCCTCGGGCTGGCTTTGCTGTTGACCTTGTTGTCGGGCACGATCTACCACTTTGTGTTTTTGAAAGCGGCGCGCGAAGGTTGGCCGGTGGTCAGCCAGATCGTCAAACTGGTGGTGCGTGACGAATTCGCCCAGCGTGATCGCTACCTGCGCGAAAACCTCGATGCCATGGCGGAAAAGGTGGGTGAAATGCAGGCCAAGGTGATCAAGCTGGAAGCGGTTGGTGACCGGGTGTCAACCCTGGCCAACGTCAAGCCAGCAGATTTGTCATCCGTCGGCGCAACGTTGTTCTCAGGCCGCTCGCCAGTGCCTGTTTTGCCGGTGGCCAAGAAGCAGGGGCAGGGTGGCCCATTCGTGCCGGTGAACGCACCGACGATGCAGCAAATCAACGCCATGGTCACGTCGCTGAACGAACGCACCGACCGCAGCGCGGACATGTTTACGCTGATTGAAGCGCGCTTGTTCGAGAATCGCCTGCAAGCCTTGATGGTGCCCAACAGCCGTCCGATCGACGGGCCGGTGGGTTCTGGCTTCGGCGTGCGAGCCGACCCTTTCACCGGCCGCCCAGCGCTGCACACGGGGCTGGATTTTCCCGCCGAACAGGGAACGCCTGTTTTGGCGGCGGCAGGCGGCGTGGTGATATCAGCCGCTTTTCATCCGCAGTACGGCAACCTGGTTGAGCTGGACCACGGCAAC
>JANXMO010000120.1 GCA_025354615.1 Burkholderiales bacterium
TACGAATGCACCGTGCGCCACTTGGGAAAATCGCTGGGCAGGGCTCGCCACTGACAGCCTGTACGCAGCAGATACAGCACCGCGCAAAACACTTCGTACAAATCCACCGTGCGGGGCTTGGTCTTGCGCCTGGCTTGCTCCTCGCTGATGTCACTGGGGTATTTCTTCGTACGCATCCCCGCATCTTTTCACACTCTGAATACGATCGTGAACACGCTCTTACGCAGTGCATCGGCCTGCACCTGCAGCGCAGCAATCTGCGCGTTCAATGCGGCAAGGTCGGTCCGCTCTTATTGGGGTCATGCCGAGATACGGCCAAAAATGATACATAAGCCACACGAGAATAAGGCGCCAACTTTTTATGTGCGGCGTGCATATGGCTGCCGTGGGTGTAGGGGATAGCCGGCCGATCCGATGTTGAGCAGAATCCCCGGCGCCCTAACCAGTGCGGGAGACCAGATGGCTTCGCTTGAACGGACTGCATACCCGCGCTTCCCGCGGACAATGACGCTGAAGGATCTGCAGACATCCTTCACCCCCACCCCCGAAGAGATCACCTGGGCCCGAGATTTCGCCCGAAGCGCAGACCGCAGGCTCGCGCTGCTGGTGCAGCTCAAGTGCTTCCAATACCTGAACTATTTCTGCGCCGTCGAGCAAATTCCGACGGAGGTCATCGATCATCTGGCGGCCTGCTTGGCGATGCCATCGCCTTCCCGCATCACCTACCCCCAGGCTCATCGTTCGCTTTACCACCACCACGAGGCCATCCGCAAGCTGCTGGGGGTGACGCCGTATCTCGGCATCGAAGCCCGCCGCGAGGCTACCCAGATCGCGCTGACCGCAAGCCAGGTGGTCGACACGCGAACCGATGTCATCAACATCCTCATCGAAGGCCTGATCGAGCGCGGCTACGAGCTGCCCAGCTTCAGCACCCTGGTGACCATCGCCGAGCAGGTACACGAAGCCGCCCAGCAAGAACTGCACATCCGCATTGCCCAGCGCCTCACCGCCAAGCAACGCGAATGGCTCGACCAACTGCTGGTGGGCGAGCTGCCCGCGCGGCAGACCCTGTACAACCAGATCAAACGATCGGCTAAGAAAGTGTCGCGCAAGCACCTCGACATGCTGCTTGCCCAACTTCGTTGGCTTGAGTCTCTGCCCGATTGCGACGCCTTGCTTGAAGGCGTGCCCGTCACCAAACTCAAGCACATGGCCGACGCGGCCGCCGTGCTTGACGCCGGCGAACTCAAGGACTTCCGGCCGGCCAAGCGCCACGCCATGGTCTTGTCCCTCATCCGTCAGATGCGCATTCGCGCCCGCGACGACATCGCCGAGATGTTCATCCGGCGCATCAGCGTGATCCACGAGAGCGCGCGTGAAGAGCTGCAGGTCATCCAGTCCCGGCAGCGCGAAATGAGCGAAGAACTCGTGGCCACGCTCGACCAAGTACTGGAGATCCTCGCCGAAAAGCTCGACGACGCGACCACCGGGCAGCGCGTGCGCGAGCTGCTCGCCCCGCACGGCGACCTGGAGCGCCTGCAGCAGGATTGCGCGGCCATCCGCGTCTGGAGTGGTGGCAACCACCTGGCCCTGCTGTGGAAGCCCTTCAGCAGCCACCGGGCGGCCATGTTCCGCATGGCCACCGAGCTGCGCTTCGAAGCCGTCACCCAGGATCAGCGCCTCATCAGGGCCTTGGGAATCGTGCTGGCCAATGAGAACCGCAAGGCAGAGTGGATTGCCGACGACCTCGACCTGGGCTTCGTGTCCGAGCGCTGGCGCAAGCTGATCCGGCGCTCGCACGGCCTGGGCAACCCGACCAACCGGCGCATGCTGGAGGTCTGCGTCTTCAGCCACTTGAGCGGCGACCTGCGCAGCGGCGACGTCTGCATTGACCGCTCCGAGGCCTTCGCCGACTACCGCAAGCAGCTGCTGCCCTGGGAGGAATGCCAGGCTCTGCTGCCGACCTACTGCGAGCGGGTCGGCCTGCCGGCGTCGGCCGACGGCCTGGTCGATGCGCTTAAGCAGCTGCTCGGAGACACCGCCTCCCAGGTCGACAAGAACTTCCCCGAGCTGCAAGGCGACGTGTCCATTGGGCCGAACGGCGAGCCCAGCCTGCGGCGCGTCACAGCCCGCGAGGTGCCGGCGTCGGCCGTGGCCCCGCTGCAGAC
>JANXMO010000122.1 GCA_025354615.1 Burkholderiales bacterium
GAACACCGCATGAATGCCGTCGCCAGTCGTCTTGACCACGCGGCCGCCTTGTGCCGCGACACAGTCCCGGCTGAGCGCATCATGTTGCGCCAGCGCTGACTGCATTTTGTCTGGCGCCTTCTCCCACAGGCGAACGCTGCCTTCAATGTCTGAAAACAGGAAAGTGACAACACGAGTCGCTTCGGCCATGCGCAGGCTTTCGAGGCTGGATGAATAAAAGGGTGGAACGATTGTGAGGCGTTCACAAACCGCGTGGCCGGCCTGCAAAGCTCTCATTAGAATCCGCGCGTCGCAGCGCTTGCGATGCCCTTTCGCCAACCACTGAACCACACCATGCCGACTGCCAAAAAAGCCACCACCGCCGCTGTTGACAAGCCTGCAAAAAAAACCGTTACCGCCAAAAAAGCCGCTCCGGCAAAGAAGGCGGCCCCGGCTCCTTCAAAGGCCGCTCCGCCTGCACTGAAGCCCATCAAAACCGCGTTCAACAAAACCAGCTTGCTCAACCACGTGGCCGAACAGTCAGCGGTCGACCCCAAGGCCGTGAAAGCCGTGTTGGCAGCGCTTGAAGCGGCGGTGCTGGCGTCGGTACATAAAAAAGGCCTGGGCGAATTCACCTGGCCTGGCTTATTGAAAATCACGGCCCTGAGCGTGCCGGCCAAAAAGAAACGGCTGGGCAAGGACCCTTTCACTGGCGAGGAGCGTTGGTTCGCCGCCAAGCCGGCGTCGACCAAGATCAAAACCCGCGCCTTGAAGAAACTCAAGGACGCAGCGCTTTAACTTGATGAAGCCGTGATTCATGGCATGGCCGATTGCCGCGAGGCCATCGGCCTGAAACCCGTTGCTCAAACCGGCAGCAGGTGCACCTTGACCGTCTTGCCTTTGATTTTTCCGGCCGACAACCGGTGCAGTACTTGCGATGCAATGCCGGCTTGCACAGCGACGTAGGTTGAAAACTCGTTGACGTTGATTTTGCCGACCTGCATGGCGGCAAACCCCAGGTCTTTGGTCAACGCGCCCAGCACGTCGCCGGCCCTTATTTTTTCTTTTCGTCCGCCCAGAATCTGCAAGGTGCACATGGGTGGGCGCAGCGGTGCCGGGTTGCTGGCAGTCAATTCGACCAGCGGTTGCCAGGCCGAGTTGAAACCCAGCGCTTGTTCGATTCTCCCGACCGAGCCCATGTCGTTCACGCTGGCCAATGTGAAGGCCCAGCCTTCGCCATCAGCACGGCCCGTGCGGCCGATACGGTGGGTGTGGGTGGCCGGGTCGGGCGTGACATCGACGTTGATGACCGCTTCCAGTTGGGTGATGTCCAGCCCGCGTGCGGCGATGTCGGTGGCCACCAGCACGCTGCAGCTGCGGTTGGCAAAGCGCACCAGCACTTGGTCGCGTTCGCGCTGGTCGAGGTCGCCATGAAGCTCCAGCGCTGCAAAACCCTGCGCCCGCAAGACCTGCGTCAATTCGCGGCACTGCTGTTTGGTGTTGCAAAAAGCCAGTGTGCTGACCGGGCGGAAGTGGTTCAGCAAAAGCGACACGGCATGCAGCCGCTCGTCTTCGTAAACCTCGTAAAAGCGCTGTTTGATTGCCGTTGCCGCAGGGCCCGCGGGCAACATCACCTCCCGTGGCTCGCGCATCAGCGCCTGGCTGATTTTTGCAATGCCTGGCGGGAAAGTGGCTGAAAACAGCAGTGTTTGGCGTTCTTTGGGGCATTGCTTGGCCACTGCCGTGATGGCATCCGAAAACCCCATTTCCAACATGCGGTCGGCTTCGTCGAGCACCAGGGTTTTCAAGCCGCCGAGCCGCAAGCTGCCGCGCTCCAGATGGTCGGTGACACGCCCCGGCGTGCCGACCACCACATGGGCCCCGTGCGCCAGGCTGGCGATCTGCGGCCGCACCTGCGCGCCGCCACACAGGGCCAGCACCTTGATGTTGTCTTCGGCGCGTGCCAAGCGCCTGATTTCCAGCGCCACTTGTTCTGCCAGTTCACGGGTCGGACACAGCACCAGGGCCTGCACGGAAAAGTCGGCCGGGTCGATGCGCGCCAGTGCCGCCAATGCGAAAGCGGCGGTTTTGCCACTGCCGGTTTGCGCCTGGCCAATCACATCGTGACCCGCCAGCGCCAGCGGCAGGCTGGCCGCCTGGATCGGTGTCATCGCCCGGTAGCCCAACTGCTCTAGGTTGTGCAGGCTGGCGGGTGACAGCGGCAAGCTGCTGAACACCGGCCCCTTGGGTGAGGGTGTGGCGGTAGACGCGGTCATGGTCATATGGCTTGGCGCCGCTTTTCACGCAGCATGAACAAATACAGCCCTTCAACTTTTTCACGTGCCCAAGGGGTTTTGCGTAAAAACTTCAGGCTGGAAGGCACGCTGGGATCGCTGGTGAAGCAACGCAGCGCAATGCGCTGCCCCAGTTCAGGCCAACCGTAGTGGGCGGCCAGGGCCGTGACAATGGCTTCGAGTGTGAGGCCGTGCAAAGGATTGCCCGGCTGGTGCGTGAGGCCGGCCGGGGTGGGGTCGGGCTCTTTCACGGGCGAGTAAATGATGAACCAGCTGTTGCAGCAGCAGTGGTGGTTCGGTGGGTGCTTGCTCGGCGCCATTTCGGCTTTATCAGCCCCTGATTCGTCCCCACTGTTTGCTCCTCGCCAACGGTTGTGCCTGTGCGCTGGGCGCAATATAGCGTGCACACCCAACCGTCTGCCGCGTCACCGCGCGGCGCTGTTTACTGTGCGGCGGATGACAGGCTGCTGACCTGCCTGCCCGTGAACACCGCACCGCTGTCGAGATCGTCGCTCGGCAAGACCAGGTACACCGTGTCGCCGCGCTGCCAGGCATGGCCTTGCAGAGTCTCACCGGCGTGGCCGCAGCCAGGGCCGAAGGCCGCTTGCACCTGCCAAAGCCGGCCATCGGAAGCGGCTTGGGCCTTGCCAGCGGCATTGCAGTGTGCCCCATTCAGCAGGCGAAAGCTGCCGTCCGCCGCTACCTGCAACTCAGTCGCCCAGCTTCCGGTCAAGTCGGACAACCGGCCCGTGAAACGGCCAGCAAAGGAACTAACTCCGGGTTGGCCGAGAGCCGCTGGCGCCACCGCAGTGGCTTCCACAAAGCGGCCGGGTGCATAGCGGCCCTCTTGCACGGCGATTCGGAGCGGGCCGGCTTCCAGGCTGAAGTCGTGTACGTTGCGGCTGGCCGAAGGGTACCTGCCGCGTTGACTGCGGTCGGTGGCTTCGACATCGCCCACCAGCAGGCCGGCAAGCGGCGGCTGGCTGGCGAGCAGCTCTTGCGTGGGTGAAGCGGGGTAATGGTCAAAGCTGTCACCTACGGCCGGTGGTGGACCGTAGAGCGCGTAAAACCGCCCGTTTTCAAATTGCAGCAGTTCAAAAGCGCGGTTGGAGCGGTGCGAACTGCTGTAGCCGGCGCCGGTGGGCGCCAGGCTGTCGAGGTCCAGCGGCAGACGGGCCAGGCGTTGGGCATCGCTTGGCGGCAGGCTGCGCTGGCTGAAGGCTGCCAGCACCCCGCTCAACGCCAATGCCAACAGCCAGATGGGCAGGCGGCTTTTATTGGCATCCTGAAAGCAACGCTGAACAACTTTGCCGATTGTTTGCATCGCCACCGCCTTTGCGTTCCTTGCATCGAGGTAACGAAGATAAGCGCGGCATGCAACAACCGCTATCCCCATTCTGGGGGTTGAATCCCACCGATGTCGGGGGTCAAGCCGCCGTGGTTATCGCGCCTGAGACAGCAGGTTTTGGCGCGCCTGTGACTGGCCGCTCAACGCTTGGCTGCGCAAGGCGTCAATCGCCTGCGCATAAACACCACCCGCCAGGCCGCCCGTGAAAACGGCCGAGCCCGCCACCAGCGTATCGGCACCCGCGGCAGCGATGCGCGCTGCATTGGCCGGCTTGACGCCGCCATCGACCTCCAGCCAGATCTGCCGCCCCGTGCGGTCGATGCGCTCGCGCAGCAAGGCAATTTTGGGAAGCGCGCTTTCGATGAAACTTTGCCCGCCAAACCCCGGGTTGACCGACATGATCAATACGAGGTCGAGCGCTTCGATCACGTGGTCCAGCACGTTCAACGGGGTGGCCGGGTTGAGCACCAGCCCGGCTTTGGCGCCGCCTGCTTTGATGAGTTGAATGCTGCGGTCCACATGCTCGCTGGCTTCCGGATGAAAGGAAATGATGCTGGCGCCGGCTTTGATGAACATCGGAATCAGCGCGTCGACGGGCTTGACCATCAAATGCACGTCGATCGGCACCGGCACGCCGTTGCGCACCGCGTAAGGTTTGATGGCTTCGCAGACGAGCGGGCCGATGGTCAGGTTCGGTACATAGTGGTTGTCCATCACGTCGAAATGGATCATGTCGGCACCGGCCGCAATGACCGCCGTGACTTCTTCGCCCAGGCGGGCAAAGTCGGCCGACAGCAAACTGGGCGCGATTCGAATGGGCGTGGAGGCAGAGGTCATGAGGCGAGCAAGGTCCGTGTTTTCGATCAATGGGCCGGATGAAACGACAGCGGCGGTTCGCGCATGGCCTCGATCTGTTCACGCAGCTGCGTTGTTTGCTGCGCCCAATAACTGGAGGAGCCAAACCAGGGGAATGCGGGCGCAAAAGCCGGGTCGTTCCAGCGCTGGGCGATCCAGGCGCTGTGGTGCAGCATGCGCAAAGTGCGCAGGGCTTCGATCAAATGCAGCTCGCGCGGGTTGAAGGCCATGAAACATTCATAACCGCTCAAGACGGCGGCCAATTGGCGCGTCATGGCGGCGCGATCGCCCGACAACAGCATCCACACATCCTGAATCGCTGGCCCCATCAAGGCATCGTCCAGATCGACGAAATGCGGGCCCGCCTGATCGCCTTCGTCGCGCCACAAGATGTTGCCCGGATGGCAGTCGCCATGCAGGCGAATCTCATCGACCAGGCCAGCCTCGTCGAACAAACGCTTGGCTTCGGCAAGCGCGGTGTCTACGGTGGATCGCCAGGCTGGCAGCACGTCGGGCCCCAAGTCACCATGCGCCAGCAGCCAATCGCGTGGCGCAATGCCGAAAGTAGCAAGGTCAAAGCGCCGCCGCGCAGTGAAACGGCCCAGGCGGCCCACGGCGTGCAGGCGGCCGATGAAGCGGCCCGTCCATGCCAGGTGTTCGTGCGAATTCAGATCAGGCGAGTGGCCGGCGCAGCGCGGGCTGACCGAAACGCGGAACACACTGCCATCGATCTCCACCTGCAGCAGCGTGGCCGGCTTACCCATCAGCTGCGCAGGCCAGCGCAGTTGCATCGCCAATTGCAGGGGCAGTGGGGCCACGACTGGTATTTCCATGGCTGCCAGTTCGGCAGCAAAGGTGTGTTCTTCCAGAATTTGCGCATCGCTCCAACGGCCAGGGCGGTAGAACTTCGCCACCACGACGCGGTCGTCTTCAAGCGACACCTGAAAAACGCGGTTTTCGTATGAATTGAGTTGCAGCAAGCGACCGTCGCCTGGCAACCCGACGCTTTCCAACGCGTCGAGCACCCCGTTTGGCGTCAAGCCGGCGTAAGGCGCGTCGTCATCAAGTGGCGGCGCAAATGGCGTATCAGTCATGCCCCGGATCGTAAGCGCAGCCCCTGCGACTGGTTTTGCGTGTGTCAGCGACAGCGGACGCTGCTGTCGCCACAAGATTTAGGCCAGCGGCAGTCTGATACAGTCGCGGGCTGCCCGGAATTCCATGCCGGGTGGTGTGTTTTTGCATTTTGAATGCGCTTCAAAAACTCATTTGCCGTATGAGAGCCCGCCACTTCGAAGCGGTGCCGATGGCGGTTCATGGTATTTCAAACCAACCCAGAGTAATTCATGAAAACCTTCAGCG
>JANXMO010000164.1 GCA_025354615.1 Burkholderiales bacterium
GATGATGCGGGTGGCCACGCCGTCGAGAAAAGCGCGGTCGTGGGTGATCAGCATGACGCTGCCTTTGAAGCCGCGCAGCAAATCCTCGAGCCAGGCGATCGAATCCAGGTCGAGGTGGTTGGTCGGCTCGTCGAGCAACAGCACGTCGGGCACGGCCACCAGCGCCTGCGCCAGCGCCACACGCTTTTTCATGCCGCCGGACAGTTCGCCGACCGTGCGGCCGCCGTCCAGCCGCAGTTGGGCCAGCGTGGTGTCGACGCGTTGCTCCCAGTTCCATGCGTCGAGCGCTTCAATGCGGGTCTGCAGCGCGTCGAGATCGACGCCGTCGGCATGTTCTTCGTACTGCCGGCGCACGTCGGCCGCTTCGGCCACGCCTTGGCTGACGACGTCGAAGACGCTGGTGGCGGCGTCGAATACCGGCTCCTGCGGCACATAGCAGATGCGCACGCCCTGCGTCAGCTGCAGCAGCCCGTCATCGGGCTTTTCAAGGCCGGCAATGATTTTCAGCAACGATGACTTGCCGGCGCCGTTACGCCCGATCAGCCCCAGCCGCTCGCCGGCCTCGAGCGAAAATGCAGCGTTGTCGAGCAGGGCGACGTGGCCAAAAGCCAGGTGGGCGTTGGAGAGGGACAGGACAGCCATGGCAATGCGCAGTTCAAAAAGCGGTTCGGGCTGACGATTGTCAGCCCGATGAAGTCAGCTCAAGGAAAAGCGGCTGTGTGTCAGAGCAGGCCTTGCCGCACCGACTCCACAAGGATATAGCGTGCCAACAGCAAGTGCCCCAGGGTGGAGGGGTGGATGTCATCGGAATAGAGATACTGCACATCAGCGCCTGGCTGCGTCAGCGTTTGTGAAGAGCAAAAAAGACTGTCACCCGTCTGAACGAGGCCGCCCGTGAGGGCTGAAATTTTTGCCGCGTCACAGGCGACTTTGCCCGTCTCCGTCACTTGGTATTGAGCCGGGGTCGCCATGATCCGCTTGACTTCCGGAAAGATGTCGATGAGCCGCGCCTGCGTGCCTTGCAGCTGTGCCGCCAGCGTGCTGTTGAAAAGCTGCGTCATCGCCAACATCAGCGGCCGCAGTGCCGCTTGTTCAGGCTTGCGAGCGTAGATGGAGTCGGCAATTTCAGGGAGGGTCAGCACACCAACCCGCGCCGAGCCCTTGCTGAGGATGCGCTGCACCTGGCCGCCCAGTTCGATGGCCGTGCGCTGCACCGCAGCCAGTGCGCGGGCCTGTGCCCGTGCCACCGGCGCGCCGGCTTGCACCGAACGCGCGAAGACGTCGAGCTGGAAAAAGATGTCATTGGCACCGGCAAACACATACACCAGCTGGTTGCTGTTGAAGCGCTGGGAATGGGTTTGCAGGTAGTCGCCAATCTGCTGCGTGACCGGGAAAGCCAGCGCCTCCGTGCAGGCGCCAGTTTGCGGATCCGGGTTGCAGCCAATGCCGGGTTGCTGCGAAACGCGTGAGCCGCCCATCGCATAGCCGGTGCCGCCAACGATTTGTGACACGCCAGCGAAGCCGACGCGAAACGGCTTGACGGGCGCGCCGAGCAGGTCGCCAATCGTTTCCGCCCACACCGCGCCATTGTTGGTCGTGAACTTGCCGCCGCCCACCGCGGCGATGTCGCCCACGCCGTAAGTGCCCACATCGCTCAGGCTGTCGCCAAAAACGATGACCTCCCGAACGCGCTGCTCGGGTGAATTCAAACGCTGGGACGCCAACAGATTTTTGACGGCGGCGGCATATTGAGCGCCGCCTGCGGCCAACTGGGCAGCGGCTTGTTGCACCCCGCCGCGTTGCTGTTCGCCAGCCATGAGGGCCTGCGTAACGGCCTGGCCTTGGACCCGCGGCTCAACAGCTATGGGCGCCGGGCTGGCGCTGGCCAGCGCCACGCCCAGTGTCAGGACCATCAAACAGGCCCTCACTAAACGGCGAGTGGGGAAAAAACGGGAATTTTTGGTATTAGCCATTGAGAAAGCCGAGGTAAAAAAGAAAAAAAGTTGTGTTGACCGCCACCGGCTGGCGCCGTCACACCGAGTGGGAACGTGCGTGGGTGCGGCAAAGTCAGCGCACGGTTCAAAACGTCTGACCCGCCAAGTGACAACAGCTTGCAGAGCCACAACCGCCCCGAAGTGGCGGCAGGCCCGCCACCCAGTCCCGTGGCGGGCTCTTGATTTGCCCTGGTGAAGCAGGTCAGACGTATCCGTCACCTCAGTCGGCCCTTTTCAGAAAGATCTTCTTCATGTCCAACAACTTTTCTGGCAATGCCGTTCGCTTGAGCGATCGACGTTTTTATTCGCTGCTGGTGCAGTTCCCGGCGGTTTGCTTCGTCGGCACGTTTTTGACCGACCTGGCCTATTGGCGCACCCAGTTGTTTACCTGGGAAACGTTTTCCGCCTGGTTGTTGGCCGTTGGCTGCGTCATGGCTGGGCTGGCTGGCGTCGTGGCGCTGTTTTATTTTGTGAGCGACCGTCGCCTGCGCAGCGCGCCGCTGGCCTGGCCGTATGCGTTGACCAGCCTGCTGGCCGCGCTGCTGTCGGTCGTGAACGCCTTTGTCCACAGCCGCGATGGCTATACGGCGGTGGTTCCTACCGGCCTCACCTTGTCGGCTGTGGTGGTGGGGTTGATGGTGGTGGCCGCATGGATGGGTGCAGCAGTGGAAAGTCCCGCTTCAAGAATGGGAGCCGCAGCATGAAAAAGAGCAAACCCTCCGCCCCTGACCGCAGCCTTTGTTTGGCCCTGTCACGTTTGACGCTGTGCTGCGCGGTCGTTGGCTCCGCGGGCGTGTTGTCAGGTTGCGGTGACGACAAAGTGGCCGCGCTTGACGCCCAATACGGCGCCGCGCCGGCTCTGCCCGAGCCGCGGCAATATCTGGTGCCGCCGATGAAGATTGCGCCAGCCGGCAATTGGAGTCAGGGGCAGACGCCGATCGTTGCGCCGGGTTTGAAGGTCGAGGCGCTGGCCACCGGCTTGATGCACCCGCGTTCGCTGTATATGCTGCCGAACGGCGATGTGCTGGTGGTGGAGGCCAATGGCCCCAAAGCCCCCGTCAACCGCCCGAAAGATTTGATTATGGGCCTGGTCAAGGCGGTGGGTGGCACGGCCGGCAAGGGCGGCAACCGCATCACGCTGATCCGTTACGGCAGTGGTGGCGCGGCTGAAACGCGGACCGTTTTCCTCGACCACCTCAACTCGCCGTTCGGGGTGGCCCTGGTCGGCAATGAGCTCTACGTTGCCAACACCGATGCGGTGCTTCGTTACCCTTATGTCAGCGGTCAAACGCACATCACGGCGCCCGGCACCAAGCTGGCCGACTTGCCGGGCGGGCCCATCAATCACCACTGGACGAAGAGCCTGCTGGCCAATGCCGATGGCAGCAAGCTGTATGTCGGCGTTGGCTCCAACAGCAACATCACCGAGAACGGCATGCCGGCGGAAATGAACCGCGCGGCCATTCTGGAAGTCGACCGCCTCTCGGGTGCAATGCGCATTTTTGCCAGCGGCCTGCGCAACCCCAACGCCATGCAATGGGAACCGCAAACCCGCAAGATGTGGGCGGTGGTCAATGAGCGCGACGAAATTGGCCCGGACTTGGTGCCCGACTACCTGACCTCCGTCCAGGAAGGCGGCTTTTACGGCTGGCCCTACAGCTACTACGGTGCTCACGTCGACCCGCGCGTGATGCCGCAGCGCCCGGACCTGGTCGCCAAAGCCATCGTCCCCGACTACGCGCTGGGTTCGCACGTGGCGCCGCTCGGCCTGGTGTTCAACAACAGCCCGGCCGCCGTGTCAAAAAATTACGGCACGGGCGCCTTCGTGGGCGAGCACGGCAGCTGGGACCGCAGCCCGTTGAGCGGCTACAAGGTGGTGTTCGTGCCCTTCAACGCTGGGCGGCCCGCGGGCCCGCCACAAGATGTCGTCACCGGCTTCCTGCGCAACGACAACCACGCCAATGGCCGACCCGTCGGGCTGGCGATCGACCACAGCGGCGGCTTGTTGATCGCTGACGATGTCGGCAACACCGT
>JANXMO010000170.1 GCA_025354615.1 Burkholderiales bacterium
CAACACCACTGCGAATGACGCGATCACCATAACGACACAAAACATGGTGACCAACACCGACATTGCGGCCATCACCTCCGGCGGTTCCAGTGCGACCATTGACAGCACAGTCAACACGGCAGGTATTTCAACCGTGATTGGCGCCATTGATACCGCCATTGACACGGTCAACAACGAGCGCGCCAAAATGGGTGCAGCGCAAAGCCGATTTTCAGCCGTCGTAACCTCACTGCAAGTGGCGGTGGAAAACCAGACGGCTTCCCGTTCCCGCATCATGGATGCCGACTTTGCGTCGGAAACGGCCAACCTGAGCCGCGCACAGATCCTGCAGCAGGCCGGCACGGCGATGATTGCGCAGGCCAACTCGCAGCCGCAGCAGGTGCTCAAGCTGCTGCAGTAATTGCTTCGTAGGGTGTGAAAGGCACTGTCCGCGAGGGCGGTGCCTTTCTTTGTTTTGAAACTGCAAATAGACAGGAAAGGTCCCGCACATCCAGAGATTCAAAGCTTCAGCTTTCTCCAGAATAAGTCCATCAGACCTCGGGGCATATCGGTTTCCCTGTTGCCTGAGGTCCGGAAGCGCCGGCGGGTCATTGATCCGGCGGCGGATTTCACCGCAGGGCGGGCGCGGCATGCACGGCAGCGCTTGCTTCGGTGCAGCCGCCGGGAGTCTTTGGATTCATTTTGGAGTGCTACATGTCCCAAACCATCAACACCAATCTGGCCTCGCTCAACGCCCAGCGCAACCTCAACGGCTCCCAGCAGTCGTTGCGCACGTCGATGCAACGGCTGTCTTCCGGCTTAAGGGTCAATTCCGCCAAGGACGACGCCGCCGGTCTGGCCATCGCCGAACGCATGAACGCCCAAGTGCGTGGCATGAATGTGGCGGTGCGCAATGCCAATGACGGCATCTCGCTGGCGCAAACCGCTGAAGGTGCTTTGGGCACCGTTGGCGATTCTCTGCAGCGGATGCGCGAACTGGCGGTACAGGCGGCCAACTCGACCAATTCAAGCAGTGACCGCGACTCGCTGAACCAGGAGTTCAAACAACTGGCCAGTGAAGTGCAACGCGTTCTCGCCGGCACCACTTTCAACGGCAAACACATCCTGGGCGCGGAAGCGGCCACGCTGGCGTTCCAGATCGGCGCCAACACTACCGCGTCAGACTCGCTGGCGGTGACCACGACCGACCTGACCACCGACCCGGCCATCGCAGCGGTCACCACTGACGCGACGGCCACCATCGACAGCACGGTGAATGCGGCCAGTGTGTCGACTGTGATCGGAGCGCTCGACACCGCGCTGGACACCGTCAACTCGCAGCGCGCGCTGCTTGGCGCCGCACAAAGCCGCTTCGAGGCGGTGATCACCAATTTGCAAGTCAGTGTGGAGAACCAGACCGCGGCGCGCTCCCGCATCATGGACGCCGACTTTGCCGCGGAAACGGCCAGCTTGAGCCGCGCCCAAATCCTGCAGCAGGCTGGCACTGCGATGGTGGCGCAGGCGAATCAGATGCCACAGCAGGTGCTCAAGTTGCTGCAAGGCTGAACGCGTTCCTTGGCGGTCGGCGCAGCGTTGCGCACGCTTGTTGAAAAAAGCACGGCTGGAGTGCCCAAAAATATTTAAGTTTTGGGATGCAGCTGCCGATTCAACAGACGTGCGGGTTGGTTTTATGAAAGCCGGGCTGCACGTTCGGCTGCAAAGCCACCTGCTCTACTGTCGAGAAAGGTCCGCGCCATGACCACTGTCAATTCTTCTACATCCTCAACCGGACTGATCAGCTCCGCGGGCATTGGCAGCGGGCTGGATGTCAACGCCATCGTCAATGCAATGGTCGCGGCTGAAAGCCAGCCGATCACTGACTTGCAGAAGCAGTCGACGGCGATGCAGACCAAGCTGTCGGCACTGGGCTCGGTGAAGTCGTACCTCGCCACCTTTCGGGATGCCGCGGCCAAGCTGAGTCAACCTGCCAGCTGGAACGCCACCACCAGCAGTTCCAACAACACCGGCGCCGTGACAGCGAGCACCGGCGTTGGCGCTGCCATCGGCAACTACAGCGTTTCAGTCTCGAAGCTGGCCACGGCGCAAACGCTGTCGTCACGCGTGTTCAGCAGCACTGAAACGCCCGGCGCCGGCACCTTGACGGTGCAAAGGACATCTGGCGGCGGGCCGGTCGACATCAGTGTGTTGGCGACCGACACGCTGGCTGAAATACGCGACAAGTTCAACGCCAGCGACAGCGGGCTGACAGCGCATATCCAGAGCGATTCAGCCGGTGCCCGCCTGGTCGTACAGTCATCCAAAACCGGCAGCGACGAGGCTTTTTCCATCACGGCCAGCGACGGCGCTGGCGGCGCCG
>JANXMO010000197.1 GCA_025354615.1 Burkholderiales bacterium
TCGATCTTCTCGTAGTGCCGCGTGAGGAAGAGATACAGCAGGATGAAAAAGCGCTTGGCCAGGTCTTTGCGTGACTCATCCATCGAGCCCGACACATCCATCAAACAAAACATCACGGCCTTGCTGGTGGGCACGGGCGTGCGCACGCGGCTGCGGTAGCGCAGGTCGATCGGGTCGAGGAACGGGATGCGGGCAATGCGTTGGCGCAGTGCTTCGATCTCTCGGCGCAGCGGTTCGATGTCGTGTTCGAACGGGTTGGGCGCGGGGTGGCGCAGCAGGTGGTCGAGGTGGTCTTGCAGGCGGCGCAGCTCGCGCCGGGCGTCGCTGCCCAACGCAATGCGCCGCCCAATGGCGCCGCGCATGGAGCGCACCACGTGCAGGTTGTTGGGCGTGCCGTCACTGGAATAGCCGGCGCGGTGGGTTTTGTATTCAGGCGTTTCGGCGATCGTGGTGCGCGCCAGATTGGGCAGCGCCAGGTCGTCGAAGAAGACCTGCATGAATTCTTCCTTGCTCAGGTGGAAGACGAAATCGTCATCGCCTTCGCCCGAGTCGCCGGCCTGGCCGGGCCCGGCACCACCGCTGCCGCCGCCTTTGGGCCGGTTGATATGGTCGCCGCGCACGTATTCCTTGTTGCCGGGGTGCACGGTTTCACGCGAGCCGCCAGCGGCATGGCTGAACACGGGTTCTGAAATGTCGCGCTTCGGGATGTGGATGTTTTCACCCTGGGCGATGTCGCGGATGCCGCGGCCATCGACCGCGCGCTTGACGGCCTCGCGGATCTGGTCTTTGTGCCGCCGCAAGAACCGCTCGCGGTTGCCAATCGATTTGTTCTTGCCGGCCAGCCGTCTGTCGATGATTTGCTGCATCACTTCACTCGAAAGGCCGCAAGGCCACGAAAGACGTTGATTGAAAGAGTGTGAGACCCAGGTAGCACCGGCAAGCCGACACTGCCCGAGTGCCAAGACACGCCATCAAGACGATTTGCGCACCCGCAAATACCACTCGCACAACAGCCGCACTTGTTTGCTCGTGTAGCCCTTGGCCACCATGCGGGTGACGAAGTCTTCGTGCTTCTTGGCTTCGTCGGCACTGGCCTTGGCATTGAAGCTGATGACGGGCAGCAACTCCTCGGTGTTGCTGAACATCTTCTTCTCGATCACCGTGCGCAGCTTTTCATAACTCGTCCACACCGGGTTGTTGCCCGCATTGTTGGCACGCGCGCGCAGCACGAAGTTGACGATCTCGTTGCGGAAGTCTTTCGGGTTCGAAATGCCCGCCGGCTTTTCGATCTTCTCGAGTTCCGCATTCAATGACGCACGGTCGAAGACTTCGCCCGTGTCGGTGTCGCGGTACTCGTGGTCTTGAATCCAGTAGTCGGCATAGGTCACATAGCGGTCGAAGATGTTCTGGCCGTACTCGCTGTAGCTCTCCAGGTAAGCGGTTTGAATCTCTTTGCCGATGAACTCTGCATAGCGCACGGACAGGTGCTCTTTGATGAACGCCAGGTACTTCTGCTCGGTCTCGGCCGGGAACTGCTCGCGCTCAATCTGCCGCTCCAGCACATACATCAGGTGCACCGGGTTGGCGGCCACTTCAGTGGTGTCGAAGTTGAAGACCTTGCTGAGGATTTTGAAGGCGAAGCGGGTCGAGATGCCACTCATGCCTTCGTCCACGCCCGCATAGTCCCGGTACTCCTGGAAGCTCTTGGCGCGGGGGTCGGTGTCTTTGAGGTTTTCACCGTCATAGACCAGCATTTTTGAGTAGAGCGATGAGTTCTCCGGCTCTTTCAACCGCGTCAGGATGGCGAACTGGCTCATCATCTTCAAGGTGCCGGGCGCGCAGGTCGCTTTTGCGAGCGATGAGGTGCGCAGCAGCTTGTCGTAAATCTTCATCTCCTCGGATGCCCGCAGGCAATACGGGACTTTGACGATGTAGATGCGGTCCAGGAAAGCTTCGTTGTTCTTGTTGTTGCGGAACGTCTTCCATTCGCTTTCATTGCTGTGTGCCAGCACGATGCCGTCAAATGGAATGGCGCCAAAGCCTTCAGTGCCTTTGTAGTTGCTTTCCTGCGTGGCGGTCAGCAAGGGGTGCAGCACCTTGATCGGCGCCTTGAACATTTCGACGAATTCGAGCAGGCCCTGGTTGGCCAGACACAGCCCGCCGGAGTAGCTGTAGGCATCCGGGTCGTCTTGCGAGAAGGTTTCGAGCTTGCGGATGTCGACCTTGCCGACGAGGCTGGAAATGTCCTGGTTGTTTTCGTCGCCGGGTTCCGTTTTGGCAATGCCGACTTGTTTGAGGATGGATGGGAAGCGCTTGACGACCCTGAATTGGCGAATGTCGCCGCCAAATTCTTCCAGCCGCTTGACGGCCCAGGGTGACAGCACGCGCTGCAGGTAACGGCTGGGAATGCCGTACTCTTTTTCGAGAATCGGCCCATCTTCCGCCGCGTCGAACAGCCCCAACGGCGACTCGTTGACTGGCGAGCCTTTGATGGCATAGAACGGCACTTGCTGCATCAAGGACTTCAGCCGCTCGGCGATCGACGACTTGCCGCCGCCGACCGGGCCCAGCAAATACAGAATCTGCTTTTTCTCTTCCAGCCCTTGCGACGCATGGCGGAAGTAGCTGACCACCTGCTCGATGGCATCTTCCATGCC
>JANXMO010000203.1 GCA_025354615.1 Burkholderiales bacterium
GCAGGATGCGGCCGGCACGGCCTTGCTGTCGAGCGCGCAGACACGCGGCACCTTGTACAGCGCACTGGGTCGTGTGGCGTCGGTCGATGCGCAAGCCAGCCGTGAACTGGGCGACTGGTTGGGCGCCGGGCGGCCCGCAGCCGTGGCAGTGGGCGCTGAATACCGAAGGGAAAAATTCGTTTATGAAGCCAACGCGGCTTTTGCGGCAACAGTTCTCAGCAGCACCGGGGTTGATCCGGCCACGCACAACGAAGGTAGCCGCGACGTCAAGGCGATCTACACCGAATTGAACATTCCATTGTGGAAGACGCTGGAAGTGACCGGCTCGTTGCGCCATGACCGCTACAGCGACTTTGGCGGCACCACCAATCCCAAAGTCGGGTTCCGGTTCCAGCCGTCCCGGCAGTTCCTGCTGCGCGGCTCGTATTCAACGGGCTTCCGTGCGCCGTCGCTCTATGACATCCACTCGGCACAGGCTTTCACCAACACCACGACCAATTTCAACGACCCGGCGCGCTGCCCGAACGGCGTGGCGATTGCCGGTGTCTCGGCATCGGAAAACTGTGGCGTTCAGTTCTTGCGTTTGCAAGGTGGCAACCTCAACTTGCAACCTGAAAAATCAAAAAACCTGAACTTCGGGCTGGTGTTCGAGCCGACCGCTGACTTGAATGCCAGCTTCGATTTCTGGTGGATTCGCGTGACCCAGCAGATTGCCGCACTCGACGACTCGGTTATCTTCGCCAACGCGGCCAAATATGCGGGCTTGTACCACCGCGCGCAGGACGGCTCTTTGTCAACCGATGGCTCGCAATGCGCCGGGCCCGCGCCGCGCCCCAATTGCGGCTATGTCGACAACTTGACGGACAACCTCGGCGGCCTCAACACCAGCGGCATTGATTTGAGCGCCAACTACCGCCTGCGCATGGCTGGCCTGGGCCAGGTGCTGTTCGGCTTCATGGGCACTTATGTCACCTCGTTCGAATACCAGACCGAACCGGCCGGGCGCTGGAACCAGAACGCAGGCGCCTACGGCAGCGGCATCATCAACGGCGGGCCGGTGTTCCGGTGGCAGCATGCGCTGTCGGCCACCTGGGTGAAAGACGTCTGGAGTGCCGGCATCAGCAACCGGTTCCGCTCCAGCTATGTCGACCAGACGCCCAGCAGCACCGTCAGTTCCGACTCCACCTGGGACATTTTCGGTTCCTGGCAACCGGTCAAGTCGGTGGCCTTGACCGTCGGCGTGCGCAATGTGTTTGACCGTGCGCCGCCGTTTTCGAACCAGGCGTCAACCTTCCAGGTCGGCTATGACCCGCGTTTTGCCGATGCGGCTGGCCGTGCTTATTACATGCGCGGTACCTATAAATTCTGAGGAGCTGCTGCAGACGGCGTAGGTTAAAGGTTAGACGGCGTGACGCCATGATGCCGTCACGCCGTTGACTTGCGCCGGCATTAATGGAAAAAAGCGGCTGCAGCGGCCCAGATATTGAGCACACGTTTTGCGTTCCGCTGGTGGTTTTTGACACACGCCACAATCGAGTTCACATCAGGTCAAGGGCACCTCGCCTTGAACTGCCCGCTCGCTGTGCCGGAGTTGTTTGTTGATGAATTTTTCTGAACGACCCACCGATGCTCGCCGCAAAGGAGTGGGTCTGGCGTTGGTCGTTTTGCTGCATGCAACGCTCTTTTATGCACTGGCCACCGGGTTGGCACAGCGTGCGGTTGACACGGTGTTGCGCACCCCGGTTGAAACGCGGGTGATTGCGGAAATCCGCAAGCCGCCACCGGTGCCGGTCGTGCAGCCGCCGCCACCATTGCCTCAAAAATCCGCCGTGCCGCGCACGCCACCGCCGCAAGTAAATGCCGCTCCGCCGCCGCTGCCGTTGCTTCAACCGTCGACGAGGGTTGCAACCCCCGCGCCCCCCGTGGCCCCTGAAGCCCCCGTGGCTCCGACACCAGTCCCCACGCCCATGGTGGCACCACTGCCTTCGCCCGCCCCTGCGCCGGCCCCACCCACAGTGGCCGCGGCACCCGTGGTGGCCAAGCCCAGCGGGCCGGTGCAAGCCGGTACCGTGTGCACCCGAATGCCACCGCCCGAGCCGCCCGGCATTTCTGCGGAAGTGCAGGGCAGCTTGTTTGTGATCGCCACGCTGAAGGCCGGGCGTGTCGTTCAGGTGGAGATTGAGCGCAACACCTTGAAAGGCGTGCCCGACCGGCGTGTCATGCGGCAATTCATCAGCGCCGTAGAGTCCACGTTGAAAGACGGCTACCTGTGCAATGGTGATGGCGTTCAGGTGCGTCAGGAGTTTTATTTCGACATCAAGTGACCTTGTCACGTGTGTTTTTGACTGCAACGCGGCTGCGTCTTTGTTGCCACGCGGCGACCACTCTGCCCTTACTTTTTTGGAGCGTTCGATGATTTCACGTGTCGGTTTTTTGCGGCGGCTGGCTGCCGCGGCGCTCGCCCTGGCCTGTACCGTATCGCCGCTGTGGGCGCAAGAGCGGCCAGTGGCCGATGCCGCGTCGGCAGCAGACGCGGCGACGACCGCAGTGCCGCCAGTGGCCCCGTCCACGGGCACGGCGGACAATCCGTACGGCTTGTCCGCCCTATGGCAGCAGGGCGACCTGGTGGCGCGCAGCACGTTGGTGATGTTGTTGCTGATGAGCATGGGCAGCTGGTATGTGCTGCTGACCAAGCTGTATGAAAGCCTGAAGCTGGCGCGCGAAAGCGCAGTTGTGAAGGCCCGCTTCTTCAAGGCAGCCAGCTTGGCCAGCGGCGCCGAAGGCCTGAACGAGGGTAGTGCTTATCGCTTCATTGCTGACAGCGGCCTGCAGGCCAGCCATCAATATGACGACGACGTTGCACGCAACATCGACCGCAACAGCTGGGTCACCTTGAATCTGGAGCGCAGCGTCGCCACCGTGCAAAGCCGCCTGCAAGATGGCTTGGCGTTGCTGGCGACGGTGGGTTCAACCGCCCCCTTCATCGGCCTGTTCGGCACGGTTTGGGGCATCTACCACGCGTTGACCGCCATCGGCATCGCGGGCCAGGCCAGCATCGACAAAGTCGCCGGCCCGGTCGGCGAGGCCTTGATCATGACGGCCATCGGCCTGGCCGTCGCCGTGCCCGCGGTGCTGGGCTACAACGCCCTCGTGCGCCGCAACAAGACGGCGATGGAAGGCATTCGCGGCTTCGCAGCCGACCTGCACGGCGCGCTGATGGGCGCCAAGCGCTGAACTGGCCGCACACACCGGGGCAACCATGGCGCTTTATGCAAACCGTGAGGGCGACGAAGACCACGTCAACGCCAGCATCAACACTACGCCGCTGGTCGACGTGATGTTGGTGCTGCTCATCATTTTTCTCATCACCATCCCGGTGGTGACGCAAACAGTGGCGTTGCGCCTGCCCAAGGAAAGCAACCTGCCACGCCAGACCCGGCCCGACAACATCGAAATTTCGGTCGACCGGCAAGGCCAGGTGTTCTGGAATGCCCAACCGGTGGCCACTCGCGCAGCGCTGGCCGAGCGTTTGAAAGCCTTGGGCCGCCAACGCCCGTTGCCCGAGGTGCATATCCGCGGTGACGAGCAAGTGCCTTACGAGGCCATCGGACGTGTGGTGTTTGCCTGCCAGCAAGCGGGCATCTCGAAAATCAGTTTCGTGACCCAACCGCCGCCCAAGGGCTGAACTCCCGCATTTCACGGACCACACACGCCATGGCCATCACCAGCATTTCAAGCGGAGCCGAAGACGAGGTGATGATGGACATCAACACCACGCCGCTGATCGACGTCATGCTGGTGCTGATCATCACCATTCCGGTTCAGCTGCACGCGGTCAAGCTGGACATGCCGGCCAGCCAACAGCCGCCGCCGAAACCACCGGTCGTGGTGACGCTCGAGATCGATGCCGACAGCACGCTGCGCTGGAACGGCGTGGCCTTGGCCGGCCGTCCGGCGCTGGAAGACCGGCTGCGGGCCGCCGCCGCTGAAGCCAACAAGCCTGAGGTGCAGCTGCGGCCGAACCGGCTGGCACCTTATGCAAGCGTGGCCATGGTGCTGGCTACCGCGCAGCGGCTGGGCGTCAACCAGCTCGGCATCGTCGGCAACGAGCAGTACGCACCGTGAAGCACGGTGTTCCGTCGTCTTGTTGGCGGCGCTCTTACGCTTTAAGCGCGGCCAGCGCGCGTGCGGTGATGTCTTCGACGCTGCCGGTTCCGCTGATCTTGCGGTAGCGCGGCGCATTCGGGCCGCCCGCAGCGGCCCAGTCGGCGTAGTAGGCGACCAAGGGGCGGGTCTGGGCTTGGTAAACCTCCAGCCGCTTGCGCACGGTGGCTTCCTTGTCGTCGTCACGCTGAATCAAGGCCTCGCCGGTCACGTCGTCCTGGCCCGCAACGGCGGGCGGGTTGAATTTCACATGGTACGTCCGGCCTGACGCCATGTGAACGCGGCGCCCGCTCATGCGCTCGATGATGGCTTGGTCAGGCACATCTATCTCCAGCACCACATCCAGATAAACGCCAGCGGCTTTCATGGCGTCCGCCTGCGGAATCGTGCGGGGAAAGCCATCAAACAGGAAACCTTTGGCGCAATCCGGCTGGGCGATGCGTTCGCGCACCAACCCGATGATGATGTCATCGCTGACCAAGCCGCCGGCGTCCATCACTTTTTTGGCTTCAACGCCCAGCGCGCTGCCGGCTTTGACAGCCGTGCGCAGCATGTCGCCAGTTGAAATCTGTGGAATGCCATGCTGGCGGCAAATGAAAGCGGCTTGTGTGCCTTTGCCGGCGCCGGGCGCGCCCAACAGAATCAGTTTCATGAATCGTCCTCTTTGTTTTCCAATACTGGCCCACAAGAAACGGC
>JANXMO010000216.1 GCA_025354615.1 Burkholderiales bacterium
GGATCGGCGGTAATTGCACCGTCAGCTGCATGTTGATGGGCGTCGGCGCGCTCTACAAAGCCGGCTTGGTCGAGTGGATGACGACGCAAACCTACCAAGCCGCCTCGGGCGGCGGCGCGCAGCACATGCGCGAGCTGTTAACGCAATATGGAAGCCTGCATGCGGAAGTCCGCGCCTTGCTGGACGATCCGCAAAGCGCCATTCTGGAAATCGACCGCCGTGTGCTGGCCCGTCAGCGTTCCTGCACTGAAGCCGAGACGGCGCAGTTTGGCGTACCGCTGGCAGGGTCTCTGATTCCGTGGATCGACAAAGACCTGGGAATTGGTAAAAACCGCGATGATGCTGCCTGGGGCACCAGCCGTGAAGAATGGAAGGGCGGCGCTGAAACCAACAAAATTCTCGGCCTGGGCGCTGGATTTACAGCGCCTGCCGTGCCGGTTGACGGGTTTTGTGTGCGCATTGGCGCCATGCGTTGCCACAGCCAGGCCTTGTTGTTCAAGCTCAAGCAAGACGTTCCGCTGGCTGACATCGAAGGCATGATCGCCGCTGACAACGCCTGGGTGAAGGTGGTGCCCAACACCCGCGAAGACACCGTTCAGGCGCTGACGCCGGTGGCCGTCACCGGCACGCTCGACATCCCGGTGGGCCGGCTGCGGAAAATGGCCATGGGCCCGACTTATCTGGGTGCTTTTACCGTCGGCGACCAATTGTTGTGGGGCGCTGCCGAACCGTTGCGGCGCATGCTGCGCATCCTGCTTGAAGCCTGACGCCTCAGGCAGCGGGCGCCCCGTTGTCCTGGTACGACAGCGGTGGCCGGTGCAGGCCGTTACCGACGCCCGCCGGCGCTGCGTTTTGTTGTCATCGACAGGGGGCAATGCTATGGTCATCGCCAGCCGGCCCGCCGTTCGGCAAGGGGTTGGGCCTTTAGGCGTTGAGGGCATGGGCGATTTGTTTCGCGTAGGCCGTTTGATGGCGCAAGCCGCTTGAAACCTGTTGTCCCTTGCGGGCGGCTCTGTGGCAGACCTTGGGAGACGCTTTGAAAAAACGCTCGCAAAATCGTATTCGATCGGTTTTGAATTGGGCCGCAACCGCGGCGTTGTGCGCCGCAGGGTCTCACGCTTCGGCGCTGGGTTTGGGCCGTTTGTCAGTGCAATCGGCGCTTGGCGAATCGCTGAGGGCTGAGATCGACATCACCAGTTTGTCGCCCGAAGAGGCGGACAACCTGCGTATACGTATCGCGCCACCCGATGCCTACCGCGCGTCAGGGGTTGATTACAACGCCGTGCTATCGGCTACCCAGGTGCAGATGGCCAAGCGCGGTGACGGCCGGCCCTACCTGGTGCTCAGCAGCGAACGGGCGGTTCAAGAACCGTTCATCGATGTGATTCTGGAGCTGTCGTGGGCCACGGGCCGCCTGGTTCGCGAATACACGCTGCTGTTCGATCCGCCTTCTCTACGCCCTGCGGCGGCGGCTCCACCGTTGACCTCACCCGTGATCATCGGAACCCAGACACCGCAGCCCGGAGCTGCTTCCACTGCCGTGCGTGTGCCACCCGCCTTGCCTGCTCAAAGCATCGCCCCGCCACGGGCTGCGAAACCAGGGCCTGGCAACGGACGCGAAGCAGCCCTGCCGCCCGCGCAAAGCGCTTCCGCTGCGGTGCGCCCGGCTGCGCACGGGGCGAGCGCTGCCCCGGTTGATGGTTATCGGGTGCATGCGGGTGAAACCCTGTCCCGCATTGCCAGCCGCACCCAGCCGGCAGGCGTGTCACTCGACCAGATGTTGGTGGCCTTGTATCGCAGCAATCCACAAGCGTTCATCGGCAACAACATGAACCGGCTGCGCTCTGGCACCGTGCTCGTGGTACCGAATGCTGCCGCCGCTCAGGCGGTGGCCCCGGCCGAAGCGCGGGAAGTGATTCAGGCACAAAGCGCTGACTTTGGCTCCTACCGTCAACGACTTGCCGGAGCGGTTCCTACCGCCCGCCTGGCCGGCCGGGCACGCCAAGACAGCGGCCAGGTGCAGGCGCATGTGGAAGACGCGCGCGCCGATACGGGCGCCGTGCCGGACAAGCTGACTTTGAGCAAAAGCACCGCAGCCCAGGGCGGCAAAGCGGTTGTAGAAGAAAAGTTGTCGCGCGAGCGCGAGCAGCGCGACGCCGTGGCTCGGGTGGCGGAGTTGTCGAAGAACGTCAGCGACCTGAACCGTCTATCGGCAGCGCAGGGCAGCGTTGCCAGTGCACACACGGCGGTATCGCCTCCACCAGCGGCGTCCGCGACAAGCGTTTTGCCCCGGCTGCCAGTTGCAGCGGCGAATTTGCCGGCATCGGCACCCGCATCGGTGCCCGCTTCTGCGGCGCACATTGTGCTGCCGGCGGTGGCAGCGTCAGCCACAGCATCGTCGGTGCTTACGCCGGCAGTGCCGCGCGCCAGTGCGGTGGCTGCTGCTTCTGCTGCGTCGCCTCCCCCGGCGGTGCTGGTGGCCGACACGCGGCAGGGCGCCCTGGCCAGCGTCTTTGAAGCGCACCGGCTGGCATTCGGGCTGGCGGGCGGCGTTCTGGCGGCACTGGCGGCGTTGGGTCTTTATCACTTCACCCGCCGGCCGCGCAAAGACAGCGGTGAAACGTCCTTCCTGGAAAGCCGGTTGCAACCCGATTCCTTCTTTGGCGCCAGCGGCGGCCAGCGCATCGACACGCGGGAAAACGGCGGGCCTTCGTCATCGATGAGCTACTCGCTCAGTCAGCTCGATGCGATTGGCGACGTTGACCCCGTTGCAGAAGCCGACGTGTACCTGGCTTACGGCCGTGACCTTCAGGCTGAAGAAATCTTGAAAGAGGCGATGCGCAGCACGCCCGAGCGGATGGCCATCCGCACCAAACTGCTGGAGGTGTATGCCAAGCGGCGTGACACCAAAGGTTTTGAGTTGCTCGCCACGCAGCTGTATGCGATGTCCCAAGGCCAGGGTGACGACTGGGCGCATGCCCAGGAAATGGGTTTGGAAATTGATCCCGACAACCCGCTCTATCAGCCGGGCGGTGGCCCTGCTTCAGGCGGGGGCAACCACCCGAGCCAGGCGATGGAACCGCTGGGCGCCAGCACCTTGCCACAAACGGCATTGCCTTCGCCGTCCGAGTTCGGGGATGCGCATCACGAGCCCTCCGTGTCCGCGCCTGCACCTGACATGGGGCTCGATCTGGACCTGGATCTGGGCAATGAGCCGGCAGTGACTGCAGGCGATGCACCGCCTGCAACGCTGGATGTCGACAACGCGATGGCGTTTGAGCCTCTTGCACCGGCTGATGCGGACGAAGTTTCCACGGTCGATCCTGCCGCCACGGCCGCGCCTGACAACCTGCCCGACAACCCGCCGGTTCAGTTCGACCTTTCCAGCATCTCCCTCGATCTGGACGATGATCCGCCCGTCTCTGAGCCCACCAACGCAGTTACCACACCGGGCGATCCGATCGACCTGGTTGAACTGGACGACGACGACAACCCCTTGCAGCGCAAGCTTGAATTGGCTGAAGAATTCCGGCAGATTGGCGATGCCGAAGGCGCGCGTGACCTGCTTCAGGAAGTCGCCAGCAAGGGCAGCGGGGCCTTGCAAGCCAAAGCGCAAAGCATGCTGGACGCATTGGGATGAGCGAACATGCAAGGGTGGGGGTGTGAGCCCCGCGCGGCTGCATCAAACCTGGCGGTGAGGCTGGCGCTCGGCATCTGCTACCGGGGCGCCGCCTACCACGGCTGGCAAAGCCAAGTGAATGGGCAAACGGTGCAAGATTTCGTAGAGCGTGCTCTGTTGCAATTCGCCGGCACTGCGGTTCGCACGGTATGCGCCGGCCGAACTGACACCGGTGTGCACGCGTTGAACCAGGTTATTCACTTTGACACAGAATTGCAGCGTGACACCAATGCCTGGATCCGTGGCGGCAACCGCTACTTGCCAGCGGACATTGCTTTTCAATGGTGCCAACCAGTAGCCGCTGACTTCCACGCCCGCAACAGCGCCCGTGGCCGACGCTATGTTTATCTGCTGCTCGAAGCGCCGGTGCGGCCCACCATTGAACAGTCGCTGGCTGGCTGGGTGTTTCGACCGCTCGATGGCGCCGCAATGAAAGCGGCCGCGGCGCTGTTGGTCGGCGAACATGATTTCAGCGCGTTCCGCTCATCACAGTGCCAGGCGGCGTCGCCCGTCAAGCAACTGCGCCACATCCAGATCGAACGTCGCGGCCCCTATTGGCGGTTCGATTTCGAGGCCAGCGCTTTTTTACACCACATGGTGCGCAACCTGATGGGCTGCCTGATTGCGGTGGGCTCGGGTGCGAAGCCACTGAAATGGCTCGCGCAGGTGCTTGAAAGTCGGGACCGCCGGCTTGCCGCCCCTACTTTTTCTGCGGCCGGTTTGTATTTCCACGGGCCGTACTACGATGCCGTACATGCCATCACGCAGAACACACCTGCAATGCACTGGCTACCCTGATGACAACTTCTTCTCGCTTCATGCAGCAACGCACCCGCATCAAGATGTGCGGCCTGACCCGCGAGGCCGATGTGCAAGCTGCCGTCAACGCGGGTGCAGACGCCATTGGCTTCGTTTTCTACGAGCCCAGCCCACGTCATGTGACGCTGGCCAGAGCGGTTGAGCTGGCTGCGCTGCTGCCGCCATTCGTCATGCCGGTCGGCTTGTTCGTCAACGCAGCCTCCGGTTTCATTGAAGCGGCCGTCTCAGCCATCGTGCCGTTGATGCTTCAATTTCATGGCGATGAAACACCGGCACAGTGCCGCGCTGTGGGCCGCCCGTATATCCGCGCTGCGCGCATGGGCAACGGATTCGATTTGCTAGACTTTGCCACGCGGTTTGCAGACGCCAAGGCGCTTTTGCTGGACGCCCAAGCAGATGTATACGGTGGCAGCGGAGAGGTTTTTGACTGGTCGGCCGTGCCGGCAGCCGGAGTTGGCGTTCCCTTGATCTTGTCGGGCGGCCTGAAGCCGACCAATGTGTTGAAAGGCATTGTTCAGGTGCGGCCATGGGCCGTGGATGTCAGCTCCGGCATTGAAGCGGGCTGCAAAGGCGTCAAGGATGCGCAGGCCATGAAGCAGTTTTGCGCCGCGGTGCGCCAAGCCGATGACTTTCTTGCCTCAACCGTGGGTTGAATTTTTCACAGCCAACCGAAGAACTTTGCAAAGCGCCTGGACCGTATGTTGAATTACGAGCAACCCGATGCACAAGGCCACTTCGGCCCTTACGGCGGTACTTTTGTTGCTGAAACGCTGATCCATGCGCTGGATGAATTGAAGCTGGCATACGCGCAAGCCCAGGCCGACCCTTCGTTCATGGCCGAATACCGCAGCGAACTGACGCATTTCGTCGGCCGGCCCAGCCCCGTTTACCACGCCGCGCGCATGAGCCGTGAACTTGGCGGCGCGCAAATCTATTTGAAGCGCGAGGACTTGAACCACACCGGCGCCCACAAGGTCAACAACACCATTGGGCAGGCCATGCTGGCCAGGCGCATGGGTAAGCCCCGTGTCATCGCCGAAACCGGCGCCGGCCAGCACGGTGTGGCCACCGCCACCATTTGCGCTCGCTACGGCCTTGAGTGCGTGGTCTACATGGGCAGCGAAGACGTCAAACGCCAGTCACCCAACGTCTACCGCATGAACCTGTTGGGGGCGACCGTGGTGCCAGTCGACAGTGGCTCGAAAACCTTGAAAGACGCGCTGAACGAGGCGCTGCGCGATTGGGTCACGAACGTCGACAGCACTTTTTACATCATCGGCACTGTGGCCGGGCCGCATCCATATCCGATGATGGTGCGTGATTTTCAGCGCGTCATCGGCGACGAATGCCTGCTGCAAATGCCCGCCATGCTGGGCCCCGGGCGCCAGCCCGACGCGGTGATTGCGTGCGTTGGCGGTGGCAGTAACGCGATGGGTATTTTCTATCCCTACATCGGCCACACTGAAACGCGGCTGATTGGCGTGGAAGCGGCAGGGCAGGGCCTTGATTCCGGCCAACACGCGGCATCACTGACCGCCGGCTCGCCCGGCGTGCTGCACGGCAACCGCACTTATTTGCTCCAGGACAGCCAGGGCCAGATCACGGAAACACATTCCATTTCCGCCGGGCTCGACTACCCCGGCGTGGGCCCGGAACACGCGCATCTGAAAGACATCGGCCGTGCGGAATATGTGGGCATCACCGATGACGAAGCCTTGCAGGCCTTCCATGTGCTGTGCCGCACCGAAGGCATCATTCCCGCGCTCGAGTCGGCCCATGCGGTGGCGTATGCGATGAAGCTGGCCCCGAC
>JANXMO010000241.1 GCA_025354615.1 Burkholderiales bacterium
TGGCTCCGGTTCAGGTTCAGGCACCCCGGGCAGGCATGACGACGACGATCGCTTCGCAAGCGCCTCACCGCACCGTGACAGGGGGTGAGCGCGGTTTGACGATTCCGAGCCTAGGACGCCGTGCCATGCACGAAAGGCGTCTCGCAGCGCTCCTCGGAATCGGCAGAGTATAGCCAGCGGGCTTGTCGCAACGCGGGAAAACCGGGTGATTGGGGCGGCTTTTCCCGGCTTTGCGTGCGGTACGTTTTCTCTTTCACAGCTCGGTTTTCTGCTCAATCTGTTTCTCAGGCCGCCGCAGGCTGACGGCGAAGCAATGCAGGCCGTAAGGGGGAATGTCGTCAGTTGCCGCATGACCCAGCACTTTTTTCTTTGACGAAAACAGCGGCTCGATGTGGTGTTGCATCAATTGCTTTTGAAGCTGTGAGCTGACGTTTTTAGACGGCAATAGCAGCCGCCCTGAATCATCATCCAACGACAACCCATTCAAAGCCAGGTTTTCCTGATCACGCTGGCTGATTTCAATCACTTTGAAACCCAGCGCCTCGAAAGTTTTGACGACCGCCTCGGGACCAGGATTTGACTGGCCCGACTCTGCCGCCAGCGCAAGGCATGGTTTGTGAATCAGCGCTATTTTTTCGCCGCGTGCATTTGTCATTGCATGAAACGCAAGGTCGAGGTCATAGCAAAGGTCAGCGCCACGAGAGTTTTTCAAATACCAATTCAATTCCAGATGAACAACATTTTTGGGGTGACCAAAGACCCTTACAAGGTCTTTTTTCGCGGCAGGAGAAATGACGCCGACAGGGCCGTAATTTGCCAACACAAGCAAATCACCTTTGGGCATGAAATCAACATTGGCAAAGTTGACGACGTGATTCAAACGTTTGTTTTTTATACCGGCTTTCTTCAAGTGTTGCCTAACGGCATCGATCATGACTTGATCGCGCGGCCGTTCCGCATAGGCCTGCCCAGTAATCATGCTGTTGGGTCCTTCGGCAAGGATGTTTCTCAAAAAAGGGGCGTTGTTCTGCGGATTTGGAACCACGTGAACCGCCGCCTTGCCTGCCAGCTTCGCAAGCGGCTTGACGATATCGCGATGGGTTCCCGCTTCTTTTTCTTTCTCTTGCGCAGAAAAAGAATTTCGAAAATCGAACTCCGCGATCAAAAATCCGTTCTGGCCGAGAACAACAGGTTCGCTTTGCGCTGGCGATGATTTTTGTGGCGGTTGTGCAGCAGCAGCCACCGGCAACAGGCCAGGCACTGGCAGGCGCTGAACGAGTTCATAGGCGTGGCCGCTCAACCTTGCAAAAAGGCTTTGCGCGGTAGCAGGTTGAGCGGGCAACGGTTCCGGCGCCTCATTCTCTGGCGACGATGCCTTGGTTTGCTGCTCTTTGATCTGGGCAATCAACCGTTCATGGGCGCGCGATTTTTCAGTGGCGCTGAGTGATTTGCGCGGTTGGCGCGGCGCCGCGGTTTTCGGCGGGTGCCGCCATTCCTCGCGCGACATACCGGGCGGCTTTTGGAGCGTCAAGTTGCCGGCCAGCCCAGGCGGTGGGGCCGGCGGTGAACAAGGGGACGCAACGGGCGCAAAGCCGTCGACTTGCGAGGGGTTGTGTGCGGCTTGTTCACGCGGCAAGGATGCCGGCTGCAACGCGGGAGAAAAATACTTCAGCATGGGTGTTGACTGCCGTTGAATGGCAGGCCTTTTCGTGCACGGAATCGTTTGCAGAATGTGCGCGAAACCCGAGCGGCTGACTCGTTTTTACGCGAAAAGAACTCCAGCCATGCGAAAGACTTCTACGCTTGGGCGTGGGCAACAGACACCAGCCACGGTTCGAGCTGCCGGCCGAAAGCCAGTTGCGCCTGGAAGCGCTGCCGGCGACCCGTCGACTCCGCGGGGGCCTCGAACGCCCTTCGCAAGGCCAGCGGCACGTGCACCGTCTCGTTCAGGCCGCTGAGAAAACCGCTGACCGTGCCGCGCTGCGCATCCCATGCTGAGCGAACTTGCCCGTGCACGATGGCGTAGTGCGTGCGGTCCGCAAACCGGCGGCGCAGCGTGGCCAAGTCGAGCCCGGCGTCCACCGCAAACAGCCGGCTGTGCACCTGCAAGGCCTCATCGAGGAG
>JANXMO010000246.1 GCA_025354615.1 Burkholderiales bacterium
ATTTCAGAAAGACCGGGCGTAGGGAAAATGCCCGCCTGCAAGGTGACGGCACTGAGTTCGGCCGCCAGTTCAGCATGCGGCTGAACTCAGTGCCGTCACCTTGCAGGCGGGCATTTTCCCTACGCCCGGTCTTTCTGAAATCGATCAAGGCAAGCAAATCGACTTACTGCGTCGCCTGGCAGAAAGCTCGTTCACACTGAGTCAGGTTTGTAGCGAGTGCACCGTGTGGGCAAGCAGTTTTTCCGGCGCGTCTCCGGAAAAGGAATCGGCTCCAAGCACTTCTCGTGATGCCCACTCGAAAGCCAAAGCTTCGGGCAAAAAGGGAAAAGCCAAAAAAGCGTCTTCATCAAAATCAAGACCGGCGCCGCCGCCCACCGCTGCGAAACAGGAAGCTGCTGGAACTTTGGTACTGGTCCCGCATGCAGACGGTACCGGCCGGATCGGCCAGGTACAGCCCAACGGCACGGTCCAAACGCCGAACAATGAGGTGTACGAGCGCTACCACGATGGCTATCTGCCGGTGGATGCAGACACCACCCTGGAAGCCGCAGCGCCGGGAGACTCTGCGGCCCAAGGCCTTACCAAGTTGCAAAGCCACGCCACCCGCTTGCTCAATCACGATTACGCAGCAGCCAAAGGCGGTTTAAACAAAATACTCGCAGGCCACGGCCCGAACAGCCGCGCGGGGCCGATTCACTGGCATGTGGGCATCTGGACGCGGAGGGCCGAGACCATGAGGGATCTGGCCGCTCAACTTCAAAAAGCCGGCGACGCGCCCAAGGCGCATGACTTGACGGTGCGCAGCACCGAGATCACCCAGGCACTGGCACCATTGCAAAACCCCGCCATCCAGGCGCAGTGCTATGTCGACGAAGTACTCAAGCGCGCCGACACGCCGGTGGCCAGCCAGTGGCTCAAACTGATTGAAATGGGGCGGGCGAAAGCACTGCGGCCGATCTTCCGGCCAGAAAGCGCAGGCAAGACCCTGATCAAGATCAAGCTGGCCATGGTGCCACCGGACCCTGCGACCACCGCTGACCGTTGCCCGGAGTTTCAGATGCACTACGCAGCAGACTTGCGTTCAGCCGAGCCGTTTTCAGTCGAAAAAGTGCGGGACGCGCATTTGAAAAATGCAAAGCAGGCCGGGCTGACAGGTGATGACATCTACTACTTTTCTCTGCAAAAACCAAGCACTGAGAAGTTTTGGGCCGCCGCCGTGGCCACCACTTCCTGAGCTGTAAGCGGCTTTCGCTGTTACCGGCACACACCCCATGGGCAATGTCTTACGGCTCCTCGGCATCGACTTGTCGCTGTGGCGAAGGCCGATTGGGCAGTCGCCTGTGCCGCCGCGGTCCAGCGCGCCGATGGGCTCGCAAGGGCCGGTGTTGCCCGAACGGCGCACCGGGGGAGCCAATCCTGGGCCACCGGCTTCACGTGATTCGGCAAGCGCTTCGCAGATGTGCCGGGTTTCCGCAGAAAAAATTGCGGTCCTGCGCCAGCCGAAAGCCGGCTCTTCCACGACCGGCATTCCGGCTTCCGGCACAGGGGCAGCGTCATCATCCGCGACAGCGTCGTCCGCGCCGATCGCCACGGCGGCAGTGCCTGTGGAAGACATGCAAACCTTGGCACAGCGTGTGCGCATCAGCACACAAGCTGCCGTGTTGAAGCACATGGAAAGCAAGCCGCCGCTGGAACGGCTGGTGTTCATGCGAGACACCCATCGCAACCTCACACGGGCACGTGAGGGCCTTGCCGCCAGGCCTGCTCAAAGTGCATTGGCCACATCAGAAAAGGAGCTGAACCGGTTTGTACGGCAACACCTGCCGGCTGCATTGGCCCTGATCTCGAAAAACTTCAAACAAGAGATTTTGGACACCTGGGCAAAAGAGCCGCTTGATGCTCTGACGGCGAAAGTGGAGCAACTGCTGAAAAGCGCCGACCTGGCGACCGAATTGGTTCATCTGTTGCCGCTTCCACCCGACGCCAGGCAGAAAACCGCGATGAAGACAGATGAGGAATTTCACGCGGCGTGGCGTATTGAAGTGTTTGACGCGAAGAGGGAGCTGCGCAATTTCCTGTCCCGCCAGATCGCTGCCAAAACCAATTTGAATCCTGCCATCACGGCGGCCAGCTTTGAACCGCTGTTTGAAGTGATGAAAGACGTTTCGTTTCCCGGAGGGCCTGCCGCAACCCGCCGCAACTTTGACGAAACGATGCACATGGCGAACGATGTCCGGACCGAGTTGACACGGGTGCGCAGCAATATAGAAACCGCACTTGAGGAATTAGAACAACTTCGGCATTTTTTGACGCCGGGAGAAGTCCATGGGGTGCTGTCAAAACTCCATCTTGAAAAAATGTTCATGGCTTTCCAGACGGCAACGTTGCTGGGAGCACAACTGCAGATGCACCAACCCCAACTTCCACCCTGGTGGGCATTGGTTCCTGCATATGTCGACCGGCTGGACGATGCCCTGTCTTCATTCGAAAAAGCCGTATCCGTTTATGGGCAAAAGATGCCGGATGCCGTCAAATGCCTCGCGACGGCGGCCATCCGTGTCGAGGCGCAGACAACCAGCGATGTCGTCGCCCGCGTGCTCGCCATGCACCTCATGTTCCACCCGCAGTCCGTGCCGCCGCTGATGACAGTGCCGGCCGAGTTGTTGACGGCATTGAAAGACACCGTTGCCACTCTGATCTGCGAGTGTGAGACGCTGGAAGCAACGCTGCAAAGCGGCCCACCGGCCTTGGCACCTCCCGCACGGCCTGAGCCAGAGCCGGCTGTGGAAGTACAGCCGCCGCCTTCAACCGCCGCTGCTGCTTCACCACGGCCAGGCAAGAAGAAAAAGAACAAATCCTTCCAGCCAAGTGCTTCTGCGCAGCCGCTCCGCTCCACCAGCCAGTCTGTCCCTGAAACGTCAAACGACGCGATCGTCGCCATTCCCGATCTGCAAAGCACATTGGCTTTCGGCCAGCTGCAGTCCGACGGTACCGTGATAACGGCTGAGCAAAAAGTTTATGAGCCGTACAACGGCAGTTATTTGCCGATCGACCCCGATGCGTCGCTGACAACCGCCTCCGGCAAAGAAAACACCGTTCAAACCACGGCCGGCTGGCAAAGCCAAGCCCAGCGCTCGCTGGAACGCGACTACGCCAAAGCCGAAGGCGAGCTGCACAAGCAGCTGGCTGGCCACGGCCCCAACAGCCGCGCCGTCCCGATCAAGACGCATGTGGATACCTGGACGCGGAAACTCTCTTCCATGCGCGCATTGGCGGCCAAGCTGGAAGCGGCGGATGAGCCGACGACGGCGCGGAAACTGAGAAGACGGTGCAGCGCCATTGAAAAGTCACTCGTGCCGCTGCAAGACGTGTCGACGCAGCGACAGCGTTATGTCGACGAGGTGTTGAGTCTGTGGAAGACACCCGTCGCCAGCCACTGGATCAACTTGATCCAGATGGGACAGGCAAAAGCGCAGCCGCCACGGCTGAAACCAGAAGACAACGGCAACACGCTGGTGATTGTCAAGCTGAACGTGGTGCCTGGCGCGTCGAATGAAACAGGCGATATCGGGCCGGAGCTGCATGTGCATTACACAGGCCCCCTCGACGACCCCCAGGATTTTGTACTTGGCAAAGCGGGAAAAAAGCACTTGAAAAATGCCGAGCAGGCAAGGCTGAACGGCGATGGCATCTACCGCTTCGACGTCGCGCAGGACAGTCTGCAAGCCTTGTGGATGGCGTCGATGAAGGCACATAAAGCATTGCGTGTGCCCGGCGTAGTCAACGCGTTTGCAGCCTCATAAGGCAGCGCACGCTCAAAGCAGCATCGCCCTCTTTCCCCTCCCTTCAACTTTCCAACACGTTGGATCAGCGTTTATGGACCCTCTGCGCATTTCACCCAGCCCTCCCCGCAATCCGCAGGTTCATTCCAAGCCGGCAGGCGGCGAAGCGGCGGGCAAACCGTTTCCTTCTTCGGTACAGCCCGGCGGCTCGCGCGCCCCTGCCTCCCGCGCGAAGGGACTGGCGCCTAGAACTGCGCTGCAGCTTGCACAAAAACCCAGCGGCGAGATCACACAACCGCCTACTTTCGAGCAGGTGCAGGCGATACAAAAAAAAATCAGGAGGAGCCTCGATCCGCAAGCCGTGGCCGGTTTTGAACGCTTGCCGGCTGAGGGACTGCAACGTCAAGCGGACGAACTACTGGCGGAGGCTGACCAGGCATTCGACATTCTCTTTGCACTCAAACTCAACAACGAAAGCAAGGTCAATCACGCAAAGGTTTTGATCAGACTCAAAGAGGAAGTACGCGAATTGACGACACGGCTGGTGCTTGCAAAGGTTCAAAAGTATTCCAACATGGAGGGGAAAAATCTGGAGGTATTGCTTGATAAGTTCAACCAATACAGGGTGCAAATCACTCGCGGTGAAACGCCTGATGACAGTCCGGCCTCCATCCTGGAATTGTCCAACAGCGCGTACCAGGGAATGTCGCGGTCGATTGCGGACGCCCGTGGCAAAGTTGCGGACTGGAAAAAACTGGAGCCTTACGAGCGCCCCGCCCGCCTGCAAGCACAGATCATGCACTTGCAACCCAACATCATGGCGTACGCCGGCATGAGCAATGCCTTTTCGTTTCAAAACTTTCGGCTGTTGCCACGTGGCGCTCAACTACACATGCCAGGTGAGTCACAAGACCGCCTGCGGTCGATACAAGACGCACTGACGGAGTTCAATGGCGCATTGAATCGGGAGGGCGTCAACTTGCCTGATGCGGTGGCCCTGCAGATGTTGGCCGACGTGCAGGCCAAGCTGCAAAGCCTGCATTACGACCTCGCTGAAGCAACCGTGGGAATTAAAAATGCGCTGGAAGCCGAACCGCCCGGTTCGGTGCCTGCCGCCCAAGCGCCAACCACCGGCAGCCCGCAGCCACCGCCGAGCACCGCGCCGGCCAATGGGGGCGCAGTGTTGACCTTGCCGACCTCCTTGCAAGACCAAGGCGCCATCAAGGCGTTTTTGGATCAATACCGAGCCACCTTTACGGTGCTGGAGGAAGTTGCTGCGGAATACGAAGAGTCGCTCCTGCGCAATTTGGCAAACAGCGCCAGCGCCAAGGCCACCGCCAGCACGGGCAACCGCAGCACAGCGGCTTCCCCGGCGGGCAAGAAAAAGGGCAAAGGCAAAATGCCTGCGTCGCACGCCAGTTCTTCGTCAGCCCATACGCCAGCCGCCAAGCCAGCGCCCAAACAAGGCACGGTGATTGCAGTGCCCAACGAGTCGGGCGCGTTCTCTTTCGCAACCGTGCAGCACGACGGCACAGCGACTACGCAAGACGGCAAGGTTTATGAGCCGTATCACGACAGTTACTTGTTGAAGGATGCCGAAGCAGCAGCGGAGACCGAGGCCGAGCGGGCGCCTGACGCCGAGGCAACGAACACCAAACGCTGGCAAGCCCATGCCGACAAACTGTTGGGCAAAACGACACTGGAGGACTATCGCAAGGCCGAAGAAGGCCTCGGCAAAAAGCTGGCGGGCTACAACGCCCCGGGGCAACTGCTGCCGGTCGAGGTGCATGTCAATACCTGGTCGCGTACGGCAGGCCGCATGTCAGCCCTGGCCACCAAGCTGGCCCATGCCGGTGACGAAACGAAGGCGGGTGAACTCACGGCACGGGCCGCGGAAATTGTGCGGGCGCTGATGCCGTGGAAAGACCCCGACCGGCTGAAAGCGCTTCAATTCGACGCCGTCATGGCGCGGGCTGACAAGCCGTCGATCAGCGATTGGCTGCATTTGATCCAACTGGGGCTGGCGTATGTACAGCCGCCGCAGCTGCGGCCGGAAGGCGATGACAAGACCTTGGCGATGATCAAGATCAGTACCACGCCAAAGGTTGCCAAAGGGGACCGTGGCCCGGAACTGCACATCCACTACACCGGATCGCTCGACACACAGAACTTTAAAGTGAATGCCGCGCATTTGAAAAACGCCGAGCAATCCCGGTTTGGCAAACAAAAGCAACTGGCGCAGCAAGCAGCAGGTACAGCGGTGGAGGATATTTACCGCTGCCGCGTATTCCAACCGTCTACGTTGCAAGCACTGTGGGCCGCCGCGGTGAAGGACCGCTCCACAGCGGCTTGAATGAACGGCGTGGGCCCGCTGGCCTGGCGCCGGGCGCGGCGCGCCGGCCTTTTTGGCGGCCGATGACTCGGGTGGTGCAGTGGGTGCGGTTGGTGCAGTTGGTGCTGATGTGCCCGCGGCCGTCCTCTGTCACTGCCCGGCAATCTTCATCCGCTCGATCAGCACCGAGCCCATGCTGCGCGCGCCACTGTTGTAAACATCGGCGCCGACGGCCACCATCTGCATCAGCATTTGCTTGACGTTGCCGGCAATGGTGATTTCATGCACCGGGAAGCGGAGGGTACCGCCTTCGACCCAGAAGCCGGCGGCGCCACGCGAGTAGTCGCCGGTCACCGGGTTGACGCCCTGGCCCATCAGCTCGATGACGAACAGGCCGCGGTCCAGCTTTTTCAGCATCGCCGGCAAATCGTCGCCGGGCTGCGTCAGGCGGCTGGTCAATGTCAGGTTGTGGGCGCCGCCGGCGTGGCCGGTGGTTTTCATGCCGAGCTTGCGCGCCGAGTAGCTGGAGAGAAAGTAGCCTTGCACGACGCCGGCCTTCAGCACGTCACGCGCCCGCGTGGCCACGCCTTCGTCGTCGAACGGCGCGCTGCCTTTGCCGCGTGGCAGGTGCGGGTCTTCGCGGATGTCGATGTGCTCAGGCATCACCTGCTGGCCCAGGCTGTCGAGCAGGAAACTCGACTTGCGATACAGCGCGCCGCCGCTGGTCGCATTGACGTAAGCGCCCAACAAGCCCGCAGCCAGCGTCGATTCGAACAGCACCGGCACTTCGCACGTCTTGATCTTGCGGGCTTTGAGGCGTGACAGCGCACGTTCGGCGGCGTAGAGGCCCACGGCCTCGGGCGCGGCCAGGTCATCGGGCGAGCGCATCGAGCTGTACCAGGCGTCGCGCTGCATGTCGTCGCCGTTCTTGCCGGGCAGCGAGGCAATGGGTGCGACTGACAGCGAATGCCGTGAACTCGCATAACCACCGCGAAAGCCGCGCGAATTGCCGGCAATGAAGTGCGACTGCTGCGCCGACACGCCGGCGCCTTCGCTGTTGGTGATGCGCGGATCAACCGCCAGCGCCGCGGCTTCGCAGCGCTGGGCCAGCTCGGCGGCGCCGGCGGCGTCGATGGCCCACGGGTGGAACAGATCCAGCTCGCGGCGGGCGGCTTTGCCGGTCGCGAGGTCAGCCGCTTCCGGCAGTCCGGCGGCCGGGTCGGCGGCGGTGAAGCGGGCGATATCCCATGCGGCGCGCACGGTTTGCTCGAGGGCGGCGCGGGAAAAGTCCGACGTGCTGGCATTGCCGCGGCGCTGGCCGCTGTAGACCGACACGCCGATCGACTTGTCACGGTTGCGCTCGACGTTTTCGATCTCACCCTTGCGCACCGAGACCGACAGGCCGACGCCTTCAGACACCTCGGCGCCGGCATCGGTGGCGCCCAGCGATTTGGCGAATCGCAGCGCGTCGTCGACGAGCTGCTCAAAATCGGCCGGCTTGAAAGCGAAACCGGAAGGGGGAGCAGGCGAGCGGGTGGAATCGGGCATGGAAAAAGGGGGCCAGGTGAGACAACCGGAACAAAGGCGCAACGCAACCGCGCGCACAGCCCTCAAAAAGCAGCAGCGGCAGCACAAGCCGCCGCTGGAAGGCGACGACTATCATAACGAGGCCCTTTTCCATGCTGCCTGCCGTGGCCGGGCCATTTCCAGGTCATTTCACACACCTTTTGCTGATGTCACGCGCCGACTTTCTTTCCGCGACCGATGGCCGCAGCGACAGCTCATCAGACGCCGAGCGCCCGAGCAAAACCCGGCGCAAAAAAGACTCGCACGACCTGCAGGCGCTGGGCGAAGCGGTGGTGGCGCTGCCGCCTGCGCGGCTGGAGGGCCTGCCGATCGACGAAGGGCTGCGTGACGCCATCGAGGCTTACCGCAACACGCGCACCCACGAGGGCCGGCGCCGGCAGATGCAGTACATCGGCAAGCTGATGCGCCGTGCCGACCCGGAGCCGCTGCGCGCCGCGGTGCTGGCGATGGAGCTCGGCCAGGCCCGCGATGCACTGGCCCTGCACGAGGCCGAAAGCTGGCGCGCACAACTGGTGGCCAGCGACGACGCGCTGCCGCAATGGCTGGCGCAGCACCCGGGCTGCGACGCACAGCAGCTGCGCAGCCTGATTCGCGCCGCGCGCAAAGATGCGGCGGCGGCGCCCGAACAGCGCAGCGGCCGGGCCTTTCGTGAGCTGTTCCGCTTCGTTCGGGCACAGCAGCAAGCCAACGAGGCGGCATGAACGACGCCCTTGCATCAACGGAAAAAAGCAAACCCGACCGCGTCCGCATCGGCCTGCTGTCGATCAGCGACCGCGCGTCGGCCGGCGTCTACGCCGACCAGGGCTTGCCGGCGTTGCAGGCCTGGTTGACGCGCGCATTGCGCAACCCGGTCGACTGGGAAACGCGGCTGATTCCCGATGAGCAGGCCGGCATTAGCGCGGCGCTGCGCGAGCTGGTCGACGAGCGTGGCTGCGTGCTGGTACTGACCACCGGCGGCACCGGCCCGGCGCCGCGCGACGTCACGCCCGAAGCCACGCTGGCCGTGGCCGAGAAGACGATGCCCGGCTTCGGTGAGCAAATGCGCCGCATCGGCCTGCACTTCGTGCCCACCGCCTTGCTGTCGCGCCAGGTGGCGGTGGTGCGCGGCCGCGCCTTGATCATCAACCTGCCCGGCCAGCCCAAATCGATCGCCGAAACGCTGGAAGGCTTGCCCCGTGCGCAACCGCCGGTGCCGGGCATTTTTGCGGCGGTGCCATATTGCATCGACCTGCTGGGCGGGCCGTTCCTGGAAACAGATGCGGCGGTGTGCGCCGCATTCCGGCCCAAGTCGGCGCAGCGGCCCGTCGCTTGAAGCGGCGCCAAAGCGTTCAAACCTCCTTCAAATGCACGGTAAATGCCGGGAAGTTGTCCGGGTCAGGTGACGCCTGCCCGCTTTCCTTGCCTGTGACCACGTCGACGACCATGTAATGGCTGCCAGGGTCGAGCAACCCTTCGGCCTCGCCGCGTGTGCCTCCTTTGCTTGCACTGAACACGCTCAAGGCGTCAAGCGACACGACGCCGCTGCGGGTGTGAATGACAAAATCGACGTTGCCGCCGGTGTAGGTTTGTTGCGGCTTCAGTGTCACGCTGGTCAGGCGGTCAAAGCTGACCTCACGGCCCGCGGCATACGCTTCAAGCGTGGTTTTATCCAACGCCACATTGCGACGCACCACCGGCGCAGGCTGCTTTTTCAGCCCCAGCACCGCCTGGGCAGCGGCGTTTTCGAGCAGCGCCATATCACGCACAAGAGTGCTGTCGCCTAGATGGCCGGCGTGGCATTGTGCAAAGTGCCGGTCCAGCCCGCCAGAGGTGTAGCCCACCAGGGCCTGCAAACCGGCGCGGCTGGGCAGCTGACCGGGCTCGCGCGGCACCAGCGCCCTGCGGGCGCGGTCCAGCACATTGTTTATGAAATCGGCGCTGACGTATCTGTGAAGACAGGTTTCGACCGGGTCTTTTGCCATCTGCGCCGCGGCAAACGGTAGCAGCGATTTTCGGAGATTGACAGCCGTGGCGGCGGCCGAGGCAGCAACGGCCTGCAACTTGAAACCGCGGGGCCTGTGCGCTGAAACGCCAATGGCAGCGCTGTCAGAAGAAAGGGCCGGCGAGCGCGGTGACAAGGCGCCCGCGCTGCCACGCGGCACCAACGAAGCCCCGCTGGCGCTGCTGGTAGCTGCCGCCGCCGCAAACGAGCGCTTCACACCGGTGGTTTCAGGTGACAACGCGATGACGTGGCGGGCGAGAGACCGTGCGGCTTTCAACATGAGGAGCGCATCCAAAAAAGGCGGTAGCAGCCAATTTAGCGAATCGCTTCAACCGATTGTTTTGCCGCGCGAAAAAATGTGCAGTGAAGCGCAGACGCTGAACATCTTTGTTCACACCCCGGCGACCAAGCCCAGCCGCGCCGGGTCGCCCCGGCCCACGCGCAGCAGCACCGGCTCGGCACCGCTGAGGTCAACAACGGTGGTGGGCTGGCGCCGGCAGGCCCCGGCGCTGATGACGGCCTGCAGCTGCTGGCCGCTGAAATGGTCGCGGATGTCGGCCGGGTCATTCAGCGGCTGGGTTTCACCGGGCGGGATCAGCGTCGTTGCCAACAGCGGCTCGCCGAAAATGTCGAGCAGGCCCTGCAATACGCGGTGCTCCGGCACGCGCAGGCCAATGGTGCGGCGAGACGGATGCGACACGCGGCGCGGCACTTCTTTCGTCGCTTCGAGAATGAAGGTGAACGGGCCGGGCGTGCCCAGCTTGAGCAGCCGGTACTGGCGGTTGTCGACGCGGGCATGGCTGGCCAGCTCGCTCAAGTCACGGCACAACAGCGTCAGGTGGTGCCGGCCGTCAACGCCGCGCAGCCGGCGCAATTCCTCGACCGCGGCCTTGTCGTCGAGCCGGCAGGCCAGCGCGTAGCTCGAATCGGTCGGCACTGCCACCACGCCGCCTTGCTGCAGAATTTTGGCGGCCTGCGCCAGCAGCCGCGGCTGCGGGTTGTCGGGGTGGATGTCAAAGAGTTGCGACACAGGCCTGCATTTTGCGCGCTGCAGTGCGCCCAGCGCCTCTTGGCCAGCAGCGCTTGCTGCTGCGGCGCAGGCCGCTCAGGCCGGCGAGCGTCGTATGCGCGGCTGCAAGGCTTCCCACACCGGCGTCAGGCGGGCCGGCAAGTCGGGCAGTTGCCCCAAATCGATGCGGCTTTCATCGTGGCTGTGGAAATCACTGCCACGCGAGGCCAACAGGTCAAATTCCAACGCCATGTCGGCGTATTTCAATGCGTCGGCGCTGCTGTGGCTGCCGGTCACCACCTCCATGCCAAGGCCGCCGTGCGCCTTGAATTCGCTGAACAGCGCGTATTCCTCGGTCGGCGTGAACTTGTAGCGGCCCGGGTGAGCCACCACCGCCACACCGCCCGCAGCAGTGATCCAACGCACCGCATCACCCAACGGTGCCCAGCGGTGCTCGACGAAGCCGGGCTTGCCGTCCACGAGGAAACGGCGGAACACCTCATGGGTGTCGCGGCATACGCCGGAGTCGACCAAGTGACGCGCAAAGTGAGTGCGCGAAATCAGCGACGGATTGCTGACATAACCCAGAGCGCCCTCAAGAGCGCCCGCAATGCCGACCGCGGCCAACCCGCGCGCCATTTCATCGGCCCGCTGGCGCCGCCCGCCGCGCGTGGCGTGCAGGCCGGCAGACAGCGCCGCATCGTCGATGTCAAAACCCAGCCCGACGATGTGCACCGTATGACCCGCAAATGTCACCGAGATTTCGGTGCCGCTGAGCCAGTCCAGACCGAGCGACGCCGCCGTGTCTCGCGCGCGCTGTTGGCCACTGATTTCGTCATGGTCGGTCAAGGCCCACAACTCAACCCCGTTGGCCCGCGCCCGCTGCGCCAGCGCCTGCGGCTCGAGCGTGCCGTCGGAGACGGTGGAGTGGCAGTGGAGGTCGGCGTTCATAAAAGCTACGCAAGTCGTAAACAAATCATACGTTGTTAATTAATCCGTTAATTTCCAATTTACCTTTTGAAGTGCAATGCATTTGAGAAAATTTAAGCTGCCTGTTCGGTATTTAACTCGACCGAGATGCTGGCGACCGCGAGCAAAGCTTTTTGAGCTGCTTATTCGGCAGTTAACTTTTGTTTTCATGGCGTACCACCTTTCTGCGCTGCCCATTCGGCGGTTAACGTTGAGCCTCCCGCTTTTCTCATTTCCTGGGTTTTCTGAGCTGCCTATTCGGCAGTTAACTTTGACGCCGCTGTTAACCGCGGCATCGAAAATTTCTGAGCTGCCTATTCGACAGTTAACAAACTCATGCGACTGCAGAACGCACGTGACAATTTCTGATCTGCCTATTCGGCAGTTAACGCTTCGCGCTTGGCATCCCCGTTTTCCACGGTTTTCTGAGCTGCC
>JANXMO010000323.1 GCA_025354615.1 Burkholderiales bacterium
AGAAGGTGTAGCTGTTGCGCCGGTCCCAGCCCTTGACGGCGCCGCTGGCCAGGCTCAGCGTCGGGAAGCCGACGACGCGCTCGGGGTCGAACACCGTCACCTGGCCCAGGCCGTCGCAGCCGGGGCAGGCGCCCATCGGCGAGTTGAAACTGAACAGCCGCGGCTCCAGCTCGCTCAGTGAATAGCTGCAGACGGGGCAGGCGAACTTGCTGGAAAAGACGTGCTCGCGGCCGGGCGTGTCGGCGGCCGGCGGGGTGCCGGTTGGCGTCTTGTCGGTGGGCGTCTTGTCGGTCGGCATTTCCCACACCAGCGCACGGCCGTCGGCAATGCGCAGCGCCGCCTCGAAACTCTCGGCCAGGCGCTGCGGCAGGCCCTCCTGCGGCTGCACCTTGACGCGGTCGATCACCACGTCGATATCGTGCTTCTCGGTCTTCTTCAGCTTCGGTAAATCGGTGGCCTCGACAGTGACCGGCGGCGTACCGCCCGAGCCGATGCGGAAACGCACATAGCCCTGCGCCTGCATGTCGGCGAACAGCTCGGTGAACTCGCCCTTGCGGTCGCGCACCACCGGCGCCAGCACGGCCAGCCGCGTGCCCTCGGGCAGCGCCATCGTCGCATCGACCATCTGGCTGACGCTTTGCGCCTGCAGCGCCAGGTGGTGTTCGGGGCAGAAAGGCGTGCCGGCGCGGGCATACAGCAGGCGCAAGTAATCGTGGATCTCGGTCACCGTGCCGACGGTCGAGCGCGGGTTGTGGCTGGTCGCCTTCTGCTCGATGCTGATGGCGGGCGACAAGCCTTCGATGACGTCGACATCCGGCTTGTCCATCAACTGCAAAAACTGCCGCGCGTAAGTGCTCAGGCTTTCGACATAGCGGCGTTGGCCTTCGGCATACAGCGTGTCAAACGCAAGGCTGGATTTGCCCGAGCCGCTCAGGCCGGTGATGACGACCAGCCGGTTGCGCGGAATGTCGACGTCGATGTTCTTGAGGTTGTGCGTTCTGGCGCCGCGCACGCGGATCATCGGCACGCCTTCGGCCGGCGGGGCGGGGGGTTGAGAAGGCATCTTGTGCGCGGGCAAAACCGCACATCATAAATGGCGCGCCATTGGCGGCTGGAGCGGGGCTACAGAATGCGCCGCGGGTGCGCCAGCGCTTCGTGCGCCGTGTGCAGGCGGCGCACCAACACGCGGATGAAGGCCTCGTCGAACAGGTGGCGGCAGGTCAGGCTGAGTTGCGACAGCGTTTGCGGCGTGAAGGAAATGGTGGTGGCCGGAATACTGACGATGACGTCGGTTGAATGGCGGCGCAAGTCAGGGCTGGGCGCGAGGTAAGCCATTTCGCCGACCGAAGTGCCAGCGCCGAGCGACGCCACGCAGGCGCCATCGCGAAAAACTTCGAACTCGCCGTGCGCAATGATGTGAAAGGTGCAGCCCTCCTGCCCGCGCCGGTAAATGGCGTGGCCGAACGGAAAGCGCTGCCAGCGCGCGCGGTGCACCACTTCCCACAGCTCGACGTCGCCAAAGCGGTTGAAGAACTCGAGCTTGCGCAGCAGCGTGAAACGCTCGGAGTCGAGCACGCTTTGCAGCTGGCCGCGCGGCACTTCGCGGTTGGCGATCAGCGCGGACAAGGCTTGCGCAAAATCGTCCCACGTCGCCCAGCGGTCGGCCGGCTCCTTGGCCAGCGCACGCTGGATCACCGCGTCGAAAGCCGCCATCACGCCCGGGCGCACGCCGACCAGC
>JANXMO010000338.1 GCA_025354615.1 Burkholderiales bacterium
CGGCCGCGAGCTCTGGGGATTTCCAAAAAAACTCGGTGAGCCGGAATTGCGCGTGCACAAAGACACGCTGATGGGCACGCTCGATTACAGCGACTTTCGCGTCGCCACCGGCACCATGGGCTTCAAGCACCACCCGCTCGATGCGGCCAAGGCAGCGGCCAGCCTGGGTGCACCGGGCTTCCTGTTGAAAATCATTCCGCACGTCGACGGCTCGCTGCGCATCTGCGAACTGGTGCGCTACGCGATGACCGACATCACCGTCAAAGGCGCGTGGACCGGCCCGGGGGCGCTCGATCTACATCCTCATGCGCTGGCGCCGGTGGCCGACCTGCCGGTGCTGGAAGTGCTGTCGGCCGTTCACCTGCTGGCCGATTTGACGCTGCCGATGGGCACCGTTGTGCACGACTACATGGTTTGATTCATTTTTCCAACTTTCTGCCTGGAGATTTCTTATGCAACTTGAAAACAAAATCGCCTTGATCACGGGGGCTGCCAGTGGCATTGGCAAGGAAATGGCGCTTGAATTCGCCCGTGAAGGCGCCAAGGTGTGCATCGCCGACCTGTCGCTGGAAGCCGGCCAGGCCACCGTCGCGGACATCACCGCAGCCGGCGGCACCGCGATGGCGGTGCAGATGAACGTGACCGATGAAGCGCAAGTGGATGCGGGCGTGGCGCAAACGGTGGCCGCGTATGGCGGCATCGACGTGCTGGTCAGCAATGCCGGCATCCAGATCATCAGCCCGCTGGTTGATCTGGCCTACAGCGACTGGAAACGGCTGATGGCCATCCATGTTGACGGCGCGTTTTTGACGACGCGCGCTGCCATGCGCGCCATGGTCAAAGTTGGGCGCGGCGGCACGGTGATCTACATGGGCTCGGTGCATTCGCACGAGGCGTCACCGTTGAAAGGCCCCTACGTGACGGCCAAGCACGGCCTGATCGGCCTGGCCAAGGTGGTGGCCAAGGAAGGCGCGGCGCACGGCATTCGCGCCAATGTCATGTGCCCGGGCTTTGTGCGCCCGCCGTTGGTCGACAAGCAGATTCCCGAGCAGGCCAAGGCACTGGGTATGTCCGAAGCCGACGTGATCAAGACCGTCATGCTCAAGGACACTGTCGACGGCGAATTCA
>JANXMO010000090.1 GCA_025354615.1 Burkholderiales bacterium
CCCGAGCGGCGCATCGACGACTACCCATTCCGACTGAGCGGCGGACAAAAGCAGCGGGTGATGATCGCGATGACGCTGGCCGCCGAGCCGGCGTTCCTCATCGCCGACGAGCCGACCACCGCGCTGGATGTGACCGTGCAGGCGCAAATCCTCGATTTGCTGCGCGAACTGCAGCGAGAACACGGCCTGGGCCTGCTGCTGATCACGCATGACCTGGCGGTGGTGGCCGGCATGGCGCAACACGTGGCGCTGATGTATGCCGGGCAAATCATCGAAGTGGCGCCGGCGGCTGATTTTTTCGCCTCACCGTGCCATCCTTACGCCCGGCTGCTGCTGCAGGCGCTGCCGGGGCAGCACAAGCGCGGCGCGGCGCTGGCCGCCATCACCGGCAGTGTGCCGCCGTTGTGGCAGGCCTTCGATGCCTGCCGTTTCGAGCCGCGCTGCGATCGCGCTTTCGACCGCTGCCGCCGCGCCGAGCCGCCGCTTGCGCCACCGCCCGGGGCTGACACCCCCACCAACGCCCGCCAAGTGCGGTGTTGGCTGTATGTCGAGCCCAGTGTCACGCCCGCGGTGAATGCGTCTGGCGCCCCCGCAGTTGTCCCGCCCGACCAGCCCACGCCAACCATTGCGCCAGCCGCGAAAAAAGGCCCCGCCGCCGTGCTGTTGGACGTGCGCCATTTGAGTGTGCACTTTCCGCTGCGCCAAGGGCTGCTGGGACGGGCGAAGGACAGCTTCACGGCGGTGAAAGACGTGTCGTTCGCCATCGAAGCGGGGCAGACGCTGGCCTTGGTCGGCGAGTCGGGCTGCGGCAAAACGACGACCGGCAAGGCCATCGTGCAACTGCTGCGCCGCCAGGCCGCCGTCGAAGGCAAGGCCTGGCTGGCCGGGCGCGATTTGTTCACCCTGCAAGGCCATGACTTGCTGGAAGCGCGGCGCAGCGTGCAGATCATTTTCCAGGACCCATTCGCGTCGCTCGACCCGCGCATGCGCGTGTTTGACATCCTCGAAGAAGGCCTGCTCACCTTGCGGGCTGAACTGGACGCGCCCGCTCGGCGGAAACGCATTCTGGCGCTGGTCGAACAAGTGGGCCTTCGCACCGATGCCCTGCAACGCTGGCCGCATGAATTCTCGGGCGGCCAGCGCCAGCGCATTGCCATTGCCCGTGCGCTGGCGGTGCAGCCCCGGTTGATTGTTTGCGACGAACCGACCTCGGCCCTGGATGTCTCGGTTCAGGCGCAAATACTCAACTTGCTGCGCGAGCTGCAGCAGCAATTGGGCGTGTCCTACCTGTTCATCACCCACAACATCGGCGTGGTCGAGTACATCGCCGACCGCATTGTGGTGATGCACCGCGGGCGCATTGAAGAGCAGGGCGCATGCAGCGCCGTGCTGGCGCAACCCGCGTCTGGCTACACGCGCCGGCTGCTTTCAGCCGTGCCGCGCATCGTGCATTCGGCTTGACAAGCCGTGGGCGCCCACAACCGTAGCGAAAAACCGTGCTTTTTCGTCGATTGCCAGGCATCGGGGCTGAACTATCCTGCCGAAGTTGTTTTGCGTACTCGTGGTCAGCCCTGAAAGTTGTGTCGCTTTTGGTCAGCACGCGGTTTTTTCAATCAGGTGACAGCTGGTTTTCAAGCGTGCGACGGTGTGCGGTGCTGTTTCAACGTCCTCTTTTTTGACCCTGGTTCAGGAGATCACATGTTCAGAAGAACAAAGCTTGGCACCGCTGTCCTGGTGGCTTTTGGTGGGGCGAACGCGCTGCCGGCCGCGGCGCAACAGCAGCTCGAACGCGTCGAGATCACCGGCTCCGCCCTCAAGCGGATCGATGCGGAAACCGCCGTACCGGTGACGATCCTGAAGATGGAGAGTTTGAAAAAGGAAGGGCTGACGACCGTCGAGCAGGTCATCAACCGCCTGACGGCCAGCCTGTCGACCCAGGGCACCAGCCAGTCGGTGGGCACCGGCTTCGGCGGCGCATCTTTTGCGAATCTGCGTGGGCTGGGGCAAAACAAGACGCTCGTGCTGCTCAACGGCCGGCGC
>JANXMO010000092.1 GCA_025354615.1 Burkholderiales bacterium
AATCAGGTGCTTGGCCAGTTTGCCGGTGGTCGTGGTCTTGCCCGCCCCCTGCAGGCCGGCCATCAGAATCACCGCGGGCGGCTGCGCGGCCAGGTTGATGTCGCTGATGCCGCCGATGTCATTGCCCGCCATCGTGGCGGCTAGCTCGCGGTTGACGATGCCCACCAGCGCCTGCCCCGGTGACAACGAACCCACCACTTCCGTGCCCAGCGCGCGTGCCTTCACGCGGGCCACGAAGTCGCGCACCACCGGCAGCGCCACGTCGGCTTCGAGCAGCGCCATGCGCACTTCGCGCAGCATGTCCTGCACGTTGTCTTCGGTGATGCGGGCCTGGCCGCGCATCGTTTTCACGAGTCGGCTCAGGCGGTCGGTCAAATTGGAGGCCATGCACAAAACGCCGCTGGGCGCCGCAGTTGAGGTGGTTTCGCGGCCGGCCGCGAAGGAGTGCGAAAGTACACTGGGGTCATGATTTTATCGTTCGCGCCTCGGCCGGGTTTGTCGGCTGCCTTCTTGGCTGCGCTGCTGGCGTGCAGCGCAGGCGCGCTGGCCGCATATGCGCTGGCGGCGGTGCTGACCACCCGCCGTGCGGCCACGGCACCAGCGCGGGCGGCCGGCGCACTGATGGCAGCTTGGTTGTTGCACGGGCTGGCCATCGCGGTCGACATCAGCGGTTTCGGCAATGCCGAGCCGGGCGCACGCTTCGGCTTTGCACCGGCCGTCTCGGCCACGCTGTGGCTGGTGATGTCGGTTTATATATGGGAGAGCCGGCGGCTGCCGTTACCAGCGGCGCGCCGGCCGCTGGCCCTGCTGGGTGCAGCGGCGGTGCTGCTGGCGCTGGTCTTTCCCGGCGAGCCGCTGCCGCGTGCGCTGGCCCGCTGGGCACCGCTGCACTGGGTGTTGGGCATGGCGTCTTACGGCTTGTTTGGTGCCGCCGTGTTGCATGCCGCGATGATGCGCCGCGCCGAACGCCTGATGCGTCATCCCGGCCGGCCAACCGCCTCGGACGAACCGGTGCCGCCGGTGGGTGTGCCGCTGCTGCAGCTCGAACGGCTGACCTTGCGCTTCGTCGCCGCCGGTTTCGTGGTGCTGACGGCCGCGATTGCGCTGGGCGCCGGCGTTGCCCATCCGTGGCACTGGGACCATAAAACCGTTTTTTCATTGTTGGCCTGGCTGGTGTTCGCGGCTTTGCTGATCGGCCGCCGCGCGTTTGGCTGGCGCGGCTTGCAGGTCACACGCTGGTTATATGCCGGCGCCGGGTTGCTGCTGTTGGCTTATGTGGGGTCACGCTTCGTGCTGGAAGTGCTGCTGCACCGGGTGCCGGGCGCTTGAAGCCGGCACACCGCCACGGGTCATGCTGAAGCTGCTGTTGCTGGCGCTGCTGGTCGCCGCCGTTGTGGCGGTGCTGCGCGGCGCCTTTCGTGGCCGGTCGGCGCCCGCAACGCTCACGGCACCCGAGCCCATCGTGGCTTGTGCGCATTGCGGGCTTTTGTTGCCGGTGGCGGAGACCTGGCCGGCCACCCAGCGCGCCAGCGGCCGCGTGTTCTGCAGCGAAGCCCATCGCACGGCGGATGAATCCGCCGCGGCCTCTTGATGGGCGCGCCCGCTTTCCACGTGGAGCGTAGAACCGGCGAGCGGCGCGGCCAGCGGCGCGACGTGCCGCCGGAGGAATCGTGGTTCGGCGCGTTCACCGCGTCGCCAGACTCACAGACGGGCGCAACGCTGCCGCCTGGCGGGCCAGGGCCGCTCGATCAAGACGCGCCTGCCAATCGCCTGCTTGAGCGGCCAGAAAAGCCGGGCGCCGGTGATGCCACTACGCTCGAGCGCCTCTACCGCATTTTCCTCAGTGCCCGCGCCTTGCTGGCCGCCGCGTTGATTGCCACGCTGGCTGCCGCTTCCCTGTTCGGCGTGCCGCCGGCGCCGCCGGTGGTGGTCGGCAGCGTGCTTTATCTGTTGTTGGCGGTCGGGATGCGGCTGGCCCTGCGGCGGCTGACGCCCGCCAGCCGCGTGGCCCCAGGCCGCCTCAACGCCACCGCCTGGCTGGCCAGCATCGGCGCTGACATCGTCTGCTTCTCCCTGTTGCATTTGTTGTCGCGCGCCAGCAGTTTCAACTATGCCGCGCTGCTGGTGCTGCCGGTGATGATGGCTGGCGTGTTGACGCCTCGGCTGCAGGCCTTGGCCACGGCGGCGGGCATCACCCTCCTGCTGCTGGGCGCTGCCTGGTTGGCGGTATTGCAAGGCGGCGAGGCGACCTCGTTGATGACACAGGCCGGGTTGGCCGGCAGCGGTCTGTTCGTGATCACCGTGCTGGCGGGCGAACTCGCCGGGCGGCTGGCGCGCGAGGAGCTGACTGCCAAAGGCAGCATGGAGCTGGCGCGTCAGCAGGCCCAGCTCAACCGCTTGGTGATCGAGGAAATGCAGGACGGCGTGCTGGTCGTCGACCGGCGTGGTTGTGTGCGCGCGGCCAACCCGGCCGCGCGCCACTTGCTGGCGCCCCGTGCCGCTCACGGCCCGGCGCCGTTCCAGCTGCGCAGCGTGGCCGCCTGGAACGCGCTGGTGACCATGGTTGAACGCGCCTTTGTGGAAGGCGTCTGGCCGGAGGCCGGGCGCGATGTCGTGCTCGACTTCGGCGCTGCCAACACCCGCACCTTGCGGGTCCGGGTGCGCTTCACGCGGCGCCGCGGCGTCGCTGAGACCGAAGAATTCTGCGTGCTGCTGCTCGAAGATGTGCGCAGCCTGCAAGCCCGGATGCGGCAGGAAAAATTGGCCGCCATGGGCCGGGTATCAGCCGGTATCGCGCATGAAATACGCAACCCGCTGGCTGCCATTGCGCAGGCCAACGCGCTGATGGCGGAGGACGCAACCACTCCCGGGCAGCGCCAACTCACCCAGCTGGTGTCGGACAACGTCGAACGGCTCAAGCGCATCGTCGACGATGTGATGGAGATCACACCGGGCGAGGTGCACGAAGCCATGACCATCGACGTGCGCGCCCAGCTGGCCGCTGATTGCGCCGACTGGCTGCAGGGTGTGGCTGCGGCCGAGCCGGACCGGGCCGCCGCGCCCAGCCTGCTGCGGCTGGAATTGCCCGCAGTTCCGCTCGGCGCTGCCTTCGATGCCCAGCACCTGCGCCGCGTGTTGATCAACCTGCTCGACAACGCGCGCCGGCACGTGGGTTTGGCGCCGGGTGCGGTGCAGGTCAGGCTGTCGGCCTTCGATGACACCCGCGTCGAGCTCTGCGTGGCAAGTGACGGCGCGCCGATCGCGGCCGAAGTCGAGCGCTACCTGTTCGAGCCGTTTTTCTCGACGCGCAGCCGCGGCACCGGCCTCGGCTTGTACATTTGCCGCGAGCTGTGCGAGCGCTATGGCGCCAGCATCGACTACCGCCAGCGCCCAGCCGGCCAGACGCACCGCAATGAATTCATCGTGCTGATGCGCCAGCGGCCCTGGCCCGATATTGGTGTGGCCGCCGCTGGTGATAGTGGCCGCTGACTTTGTTTCAGGGGCCTGGCTCAAATCCATAGATCACCGCATGCCACTGCCCGATGCTTTCGCCCGCCGCCTGCTCGTCATCGACGACGAGCCGGATCTGCGCACGCTGTACGAACTGACGCTGCTGCGCGAGGGCTATGACATCGACACCGCCGGCACGGTGGCCGAGGCGCTTCAAGCCCTCGGCGAGCGCCGTTACGGTGCGGTGATCTCCGACATGCGGCTGCCCGACGGCAGCGGCCTGGACGTACTGCAATTCCTCGAAACGCAAGGCCGGCCGGAAAAGACCATCGTCATTACTGCCTATGGCTCAGCGGAAAACGCTGTTGAGGCCCTGCGCGCCGGCGCTTATGACTATTTGACCAAGCCGGTCGATCTCAAGCAGTTCCGCACGGTCGTGGCGTCGGCGCTGGCGGGCGCCGTGGCGGTGCGGCCGGCCAGTGGCTTGCTCGACGCCCGCGCGGCAGGGGTGGTTCCGCCAGCGGCCGCAGTCGCGGTCACTGCAGTGCTGCAAGGCGCAGTCACCGACGCTGGAGGGATGACGACGCCCGTGAGCCCAGCGCTCGGCCGTATTGCCGGGCGTTCGGCAGCGGTGCAGGCGGTGCGGGCTTTGGTGGCGAAAGTGGCGCGCAGCATGGCGCCGGTGTTGATCCAGGGCGAATCGGGCACGGGCAAGGAGCTGGTGGCGCGCGCGGTGCACGAGGTCAGCGCCCGTGCGGCGCTGCCGTTCATCGCCGTCAACTGCGGCGCCATCCCCGAGCAGCTGCTGGAGGCGGAATTTTTCGGCTACCGCAAGGGCGCTTTCACGGGCGCCGCCGAAGACCGCGCCGGCTTTTTCCAGGCCGCCCACGGCGGCACGCTGTTTTTGGACGAAATCGGCGACCTGCCGCTGGCGATGCAATCAAAACTGCTGCGCGCCGTGCAGGAACGCTCGGTGCGCCCGGTCGGCGCGGTGCACGAGGCGCAGGTCGACGTGCGACTGCTCAGCGCCACCCACAAAGACCTGGCCGCTGAAGTGCAGGCCGGCCGCTTCCGGCAAGACTTGTATTACCGGCTCAACGTGATCCAGATCCGCGTGCCGCCGTTGCGTGAACGGCTGGAAGACTTGAGCGCCATCAGCGAACGCGTGTTGGAACGTATCGCTCGCGACGCCGGCCTGGCCGCGCCGCCGCGCCTGGACACTCCGGCCCTGGCGGCGCTGGCGCAGTATGCCTTCCCTGGCAACGTGCGCGAGCTCGAAAACCTGCTGCACCGCGCCGTGGCCTTGGCCAGCCAAGAAGTGATCGGCGTGACCGATCTGGGGCTTGCGGACCCAGTGGTGGCGTTTGAATCTGCAATGTCGCCGTCATCAACGACAGCCCCCTCGATCGAGATGCCGACGGCTTTTGCGGCGACAGACGTCGATTTCGGCTCCCGCCTGCCCACCAACCTCGAAGCGCATCTGGACGCCGTCGAGCGCGACATCCTGGTGCGCGCGCTCGATGAACACCGCGGCAACCGCACGGCTGCCGGCAGTGCGCTCGGTTTGTCGCTGCGGCAAATGCGCTATCGCATGTCGCGGCTCGGTATCGGCACCGGGATTGGCGGCAGCGGCAGCGGTACCGACCCAGGCGCCGAGTTGGCGCGGGGGCTGGAGTGAAGCGCCACTGCCGCGCTGATGCGGCCGCCGCTTGCACCCAACACCCATGCCACGCCGCGTAAGCCCCAGCACCGCACGCCGCCGCCGTGACGGCGAAGTGGACGCCGCGGCGGGCTGGTGGTCGCTGGCACAGCGCTGTCCTTCGCCCAACGTCGGCCGGCGGCCCTTGCAAACGGTGCTGTCGCTGGTGGTGATCCACTCGATCAGCTTGCCGCCGGGTTGTTACGAAGGCGATGCCGTCGAGCGACTGTTCACCAACCGGCTCGAGCCCTCGGCCCACCCTGCTTTTGAGCCGCTGCGCGGGTTGCAGGTTTCAGCGCATTTTTTTATTCGGCGCAATGGCCAGTGCACGCAGTTCGCGGCTTGCAGTCAACGCGCCTGGCACGCCGGCTTGTCGTCTTGGCATGGCCGTGCCAACTGCAATGATTACGCCATCGGCATTGAACTGGAAGGCCTGGAAGGCGACCGCTTCGAGGCCGTGCAATACCGCTGCCTGGCTGCCTTGCTGCGGGCGTTGGCGCGCCGTTACCCGGTGCGTCACGTGGTGGGCCACCAACACGTGGCGCCGGGCCGCAAAGCGGATCCAGGGCCCGGTTTTGATTGGTTTCGTATCGCCAAAATGAGCCGTGGGCCGGCGGCGCGTTTTCCCGCACGGCAGCGTGGCCCGGCAACCGCTGCCGCTATAACATGAAGAGCAAGCTTGTCAACGGCAAACGCTAGCGCTAGTAGGAAAGTTTTAAAAAGACCCTATCCGTAGCGTTTTTTGCGCCGGGCGTGATACGCTGCCAACTTCGAAAACGGGCCCTGCAGCGAGTGATCAATCGCTACTTGCCGCGGTGTTTTCAACCTACCGCCCAGGCGGCTCCGGCACTTGGTTTGCTGCGGGTCGAGTGCCCAGCGGTGCCCCGCTTTCAAGCCCTTTTTCTTCCTCTTTTTCCTTTCTCCCGCAAAAAATTCCCAGGACTTTTTTATGCCCCACACCGAAGCCGTTGATCCGACCGCCATACCCGCCTTGCCATTGGCCGATCGGCCGCTGGCACTGCAAGAAGCGGCTTATGCCGCCTTTCATTTGATCCGGCGCAATGGCGCCGTGGTGGCTTTCGAGCCGCACAAAATCGCCGTGGCGTTGATGAAGGCTTTTTTGGCTGTGCATGGCGCGCAAGGCGCGGCGTCGGCCAGCGTCAGGGAAACGGTGGATGAGCTGACCCAGTCGGTTGTGCGCGCATTGCTGCGCTCGCGTCCGGGTGGCGGCACTTTTCACATTGAAGACGTGCAGGACCAGGTCGAGCTGGGCTTGATGCGCGGTGGCCACCACGAAGTGGCGCGGGCTTACGTGCTGTACCGTGAACGCCGCTCGCAAGAGCGCTCGAAGCGGGTGCAACCCGTCGCCGCCACTGAACCCGCGCTGACGGCGCTGGACCGCGGCCAACGGGTGCCGCTGGACTTCGCGCGTTTGCACACCTTGATCGCGCTGGCCTGCGAGGGCCTGGGTGCCGATGTGCGGCCCGAGCCCATCCTGGCGGAAACCCGCCGCAATCTGTATGACGGCGTGCCGATGGACGAAGTTCATAAGGCCTCGATTCTGGCTGCGCGCACGCTGATCGAAAAAGACCCGGGCTACAGCCGCGCGACCGCCCGGCTGCTGCTGCATACCATCCGCAAGGACATCCTGGGCGAAGAGGTGCTGCAAAACGAGATGTCGGCCCGCTATGCCGACTACTTTCCCGGCTACATCAAAAAAGGCGTGGGCGCCGAGCTGCTGGATGAAAAACTGCTGCAGTTCGACTTGGCGCGGCTGGGTGCGGCCTTGAAAGCCGAGCGCGATCTGCAGTTCGACTATCTGGGCCTGCAAACGCTGTTTGACCGCTATTTCCTGCACATCGATGAAGCACGCATCGAGCTGCCACAAGCCTTTTTCATGCGCGTGGCGATGGGCCTGGCGCTGGGCGAAATTGACCGCGAAGCACGCGCCATCGAGTTCTACAACGTGCTGTCACGCTTTGATTTCATGAGCAGCACGCCAACGCTGTTCAACGCCGGCACGCGCCGCTCGCAGCTCTCCAGCTGCTACTTGACCACCGTGGCTGACGATCTCGACGGCATTTACGAGGCGCTGAAAGAAAACGCATTGCTGTCGAAGTTTGCCGGCGGTCTCGGCAACGACTGGACGAACGTGCGCGCGCTGGGCTCCTATATCAAAGGCACCAACGGCAAAAGCCAGGGCGTGGTGCCCTTCCTCAAGGTCGTCAACGACACCGCGGTGGCGGTGAACCAGGGCGGCAAGCGCAAGGGCGCCGTGTGTGCTTATCTCGAAACCTGGCACCTGGATATTGAAGAGTTCCTCGAACTGCGCAAGAACACCGGCGACGACCGCCGCCGCACGCACGACATGAACACAGCCAACTGGATTCCCGACCTGTTCATGAAGCGCGTAATGGAAGGCGGCGAGTGGACGCTTTTTTCCCCCAGCAACTGCCCCGACCTGCATGACAAGTTCGGCCGCGCTTTCGAGACCGCCTACACCGCCTACGAAGAAAAGGCCGCGCGCGGCGAAATCAAGCTGTTCAAGACGACCCAAGCGCGCGAC
>JANXMO010000392.1 GCA_025354615.1 Burkholderiales bacterium
GGCCAGGCCGCCATGGCCACGAGCGCCAGCAAACCGGCTCGTCTTTTCAGCGCCGTCGGCAACGGCGAGATCAAAGGTTTCACCACAACAGCCCCCGGTAATGGTCGATCAGCAAGGCAGCAAACAACAGCGAAAGGTGCCAGAGCGAGAAACGAAAGGTTTTGCGGGCCAGCGCATCGGAATAATGGCGCCACAAACGCCACGCGTAAGCGGTGAAACCGGCTCCCAACACCAGCGCCGCGACGAGGTAAAACAGGCCGCTCATGCCGGAAACAAAAGGCAACAAAGTGGCGGCGAACAACACCAGCGTGTAGAGCAACACATGCAGCCGGGTGAGCTCAGCTCCGTGGGTGACTGGCAGCATCGGCAGGCCGGCGCGGCGATAGTCTTCGGCGCGGTACAAGGCCAAAGCCCAGAAATGAGGCGGCGTCCACAAAAAAATAATCAGGCACAAGATCATCGCGTCGGCGCTGACCTCGCCCCGCATGGCGGCCCAGCCGAGCACCGGCGGCATGGCGCCCGAGGCGCCACCGATGACGATGTTTTGCGGCGTGGCCGGCTTGAGCAACACGGTGTAGATGATGGCGTAGCCAACGAAGGTGGCGAACGTCAGCACCATCGTCAATGGGTTGACGAAGTACCAGAGCAGGCCGCTGCCGATGGCGCACAGCACGGCTGAGAAAGCGAGGGTATGCCGATTGGCCAGCTCACCCTTGGCGGTGGCGCGCCACGCCGTGCGGGCCATGCGGGCATCAACACCTTGCTCGACCACGCAATTGAAAGCGGCGGCGGCACCCGCCACCAGCCAAATGCCAGCGGTGGCGGCCAGCGCTGTTTTCCAGTCCGGCACGCCAGGCACCGATAGCAACATACCGATGACCGCACAAAAAACGATCAGCTGCACGACGCGCGGCTTGGTCAGCGCGTAATACTGCCTGAAGCGCGATGCGCTCGGTGCCGAGGCGGAAGAAGGCGTAGGAGAAGCGATGGCAATGGCCTTGGTGGTCAGGTCAAGTGAGGCGCTGATCGGTCATTTTATGAAGCCCTCGACGGCCGCTGCAGCGTTGGGCCCGCCAGCAGCAAGCTCAACAAAATCACCAGCCCCGCGGCCCCGGCCGTGTGGGCCAGCGCGGCGGCCAGCGGCCAGCCCAGCACCACGTTGCTGATGCCGCTGGCCAGTTGCCAGGCGGCGATGGCAAGCAGCCACCGCGCAGCGCGGCGCGGTGCCACCCCGCCTGCTTTGTAAAGGCGCCAGGCCAGCCAGGCCAGTGCCGTCAGTAACACGACAGCGCCCAAGCGGTGTGCAAGATGAATGGCCGTCAACGCGGCAAAGGGCAGATAACCGCCGTCAGCGCCCTCACCCAGTGCGCGCAGCACGGTAAAGCCCTGGGCAAAGTCGGCCTGGGGCCACCATTGGCCCTGGCAGGTCGGAAAGTCAGGGCAAGCCAAGGCTGCGTAATGGGTGCTGACCCAGCCGCCCAGCGCCATCTGTCCCGCGGCCAGGGCCAGCACGGCGGAAGCAGCCACACGCAGACGCCGCGGCAACGCGGCGGCCTGCGGCGGCTGTTGCCGCTGCCACTGCACGGCCAGCAAAGCCAACAACGTCAACCCGCCCAGCAAGTGGGCGGTGACGATGGCAGGGTAGAGCTTCATCGTGACGGTCAACGCGCCAAATGCGCCTTGCACGCACACCCACAGCAAGGTCAACAAAGCCCAACCCCGCGAGACGCCTGGCGGGCTGGACGACGGTTGACGGCGGTAACGCCTGTGCTGCCAGCAGGCCGCTGCCGCCAGGGCGGCAATCAGGGCGCCGACCGTGGTGGCCAGGTAGCGGTGAATCATCTCGATCCAGGCTTTGCCATGGGTGACCGGGCCGCTGGGCAAGCGGGCTTGCGCCTGCCTGATGGCCTGATGCGCGCCGAGCGGGCTGGCATTGCCGTAACAACCCGGCCAATCGGGGCAGCCGAGGCCGGAGTCTGACAAGCGGGTGTAGGCACCGAATACCACCAGATCGAAGCTCAAAAAAAGCGTCAACAGCGTCAGCGCGCGCAAACCCGTTCCGGGCTGATTGCCCCGCTGGCGCATCTTGATCCACCCAATCAACACCATGGCTGAGCCGGCGCCGATCAGCAACAAAGGCAACAGTGGTGCCAAAAGGTAAAACGGGGGTGAAGTCAGCGGCTGCATTTTGAATTGGACGGTGGCTGTTCAGCGACCCGGTAAATCCCATGACGCCGACGCCCGCAACAGCCGTTCGATGTCACGCTTCAAAGCGGCCGGCTGCGGGCTGGGCGGCGTGCGCATCATCCATTGGCCCATCGGGTCGACCAGATAAATGTGATCGGAAAGCGCGTGGCCGGCCGCCGGCGCCAGCCAGCGCGACAAGGCTGCTGGCGCCACTCGCAGCACCGTGGTGGCGCCGTCGGTAGCGTTCTCCGTCGCGCCTATCCCTTGCATCACCGCCGGGCGGGGTGGCGCATCGTCAGTGATCAACCACAGCTTGTCGACACGGTCTTTCTCGCGCCCCAGCGTTTCGCGCAACTGGCGCTGCAACAGCAAATGCGATTCGCAGCGGCGGTCACAAGCGCCATCGGCCACCACCACCAACAGCCATTGGCCGTGCAGACTGGCAGGCGACACGGCAGCACCGCTCAGCGCATGCAAGGGCAGGTCGGCGGGCAAGGCGCGTGGCGGCGTGATCAGCTCCGCGTAGTTGGTGCGGCCCTGCGGTTTGATAAAAAAATAAGTGACATACGACGCAATCACCGGCGCCATGCACACGGCCAACACCGCCAACATCTTGAAGCGGCCGTGCGCGGTGCGGCGCCCGGGCGCTTCGAGCTGCGGCGGCGGCATCGAGTGCACGGTCAAGGCGAGCGGCGAAGCGTCAGGCGGCGGCACGGTGGAAACGGGGGCGGACGAGTTGGAACCAGACATACAAGCCCGTGATCAATGCGCACAGCGCAAACCATTGGAAGGCATAACCGTAGTGCTTTTGCACATCGACCGCCGGGGCCGGCCACTGGCGGCGCAAGCCGTCAGGCACAGCGGCGAACGGCTCGTCCTGCACGACGGACAGCGGCCGCAAATGCAACCCGGTTTCCGCGGCGAAGGCGGGTAGCGACAGGTTTTGCCGAATCGCACCGGAAGCAGCGCTGGCAGCGGCAAATTCGTATAACTGCGGCGGCGCCGGCGCCACGTGGCCCGCAAAGCGCACGATGCCGGCATCAACCAGCAGCGGGGGCAAACGCGTGCGATCGTCATTGTCACGCGGCGCAAAGCCGCGTTGCACCAGCACGGCAGCGGAACCATCGACCGGCTGCAGCGGGGTGACGACGAAAAAACCCACCCGTCCCGCCATCTGGCGGTTGTCAAGAAACACCGTGGCGCCGGGCAGCCAGCGGCCTGCGGCCTCGATGCGCCGGAAGTGCTGGCCGGCCGCGGCCGCAGGCGTTGTCGCCAGTTCAAGCATTTTCAGCGGCGGCAGTGCCGCCCTTGCGTTCAGCGTTTGTTGCAGCGCCTGCTTTTGCGCCGCCCTGTCCAGCTGCCAGAGGCCAAGACGCGCCGTGGCCCATACACCCGCCACTGCGGCCAAGGCCACGACGGCGCTGCGAACCGTGGCACGCGGCATGGCCTTCATGACCGCCGGCCCGCAATGCGCGGCGGATAATGCCGCTCCATGAAATACCTCG
>JANXMO010000409.1 GCA_025354615.1 Burkholderiales bacterium
GAGATCATCTTCCGCATCAACCATGAGTTCTTGCTGCTGGCCGAGGCGCTGCGGCCGGGTGACATGGCGTTCCAGCGCCGCTTGTCGCTGATCGACGAGCAGGGCGAACGCCGCGTGCGCATGGCGCATTTGTCGATCGTCGGCAGCCACAAGGTCAACGGCGTGTCGGCACTGCATTCCGACCTGCTGGTGCAAACCATCTTTGCCGACTTCGCCCTGCTGTGGCCCGAGCGCTTCACCAACATGACCAACGGCGTCACGCCGCGGCGCTGGCTGGCGCAGGCCAACCCCGGCCTGGCCGCGCTGCTCGACCAGACACTGGGCCAAAGCTGGCGGCTCGACCTCGACCAGCTGCAGCGGCTGAAAGACCAGCGCGGCAACGCCGCCCTGCAGCAAGCGTTTCGCGCCGTGAAGCACGCCAACAAGCAGCGCCTGGCGCAACACATCCTGCGCACCACCGGGGTGGCGGTCGACCCGGCCAGCCTGTTCGACGTGCAGGTCAAACGCATCCACGAGTACAAGCGCCAACTGCTCAACGTGCTGCACGTCATCACGCGCTATTTCGCGATTCTCGAAGCGCCCGAGGCCGACTGGGTACCGCGCACCGTCATCCTGGCGGGTAAGGCGGCGTCGAGCTACCACTCGGCCAAATCCATCATCCGGCTGATCCACGACGTGGGCGCCGTCATCAACAACGACCCGCGCATCGGCAACCGGCTCAAGCTGGTGTTCATCCCAAATTACGGCGTGTCGGTGGCCGAGATCATCATGCCGGGGGCCGATTTGTCTCAGCAGATTTCAACGGCGGGCACCGAGGCCTCGGGCACCGGCAACATGAAGCTGGCGCTCAACGGCGCGTTGACCATCGGCACCGACGACGGCGCGAACATCGAGATCCGTCAGAACGTGGGCGACGACAACATCTTCATCTTCGGGCTGCGCACGCCCGAGGTGCAGGCCCAGCGGCAAGCCGGCTACCAACCCATGCGCATTTGTGAAAGCACGCCCGCCTTGAAAGCGGTGCTCGACGCGATTGCCGGGCGGCGCTTTTCACCGGATGAACCGGGCCGCTACCGGCCGCTCGTCGACTCGCTGCTGTGGGGCGGCGACCACTACTTTTTGCTGGCCGACTATGCGTCGTACGTGGCGGCGCAGGCGCAGGTCGATGCGCTGTACCGCCAACCTGACGCCTGGGCCGAAAAGGCGCTGCTCAACGTCGCCGGCATGGGCGCTTTCTCGTCTGACCGCACGATCGCGCAGTACGCGCAAGCCATCTGGGGCTTGCAGCCGAATGCCTGAGGAAATTCACTTCCGTTTGCAGTGAACCCTTGAAGCAAGCGCCGACACCCAGGCAACGGGGACTGCAGGATTGCGCCTTGCCGCCGGTTCGCTTGAAGTCCCCCGCCCCTGCCGACCGACGTTTTTTGGGAATCTTGACATGCAACAACCGCCCGCCGCACTGACCTTCTTTCATTCGCCCAACACCCGTTCTTCAGGCGCGCTGGCGCTGTTGACAGAGTTGAGCGTGCCTTTTCAACTCAAAGTGTTGAACATGAAGGACGGCGAGCAGCGCGGTGCTGCCTATCTCGCCATCAACCCGATGGGTAAAGTGCCCGCGGTGCTGCATGGCGATGCGCTGGTCACCGAGCAAGGCGCGGTTTTTTTGTATCTTGCCGACCTGTTTCCCCAAGCCGGGTTGGCGCCGGCGCTGGATGACCCGCTGCGCGGGCCGTATGTGCGCTGGCTGGTGTACTACGGCTCGTGTTTCGAGCCGGCGGTAGTCGACAAAGCCTTGAAGCGCGAGCCCGCCCCGCCCTCCACCTGCCCCTATGGCGACTTTGACACCATGCTCAAAACGCTGACCGACCAGCTGGAGCGCGGGCCGTATGTGCTGGGTGAGCGTTTCAGCGCCGCCGACATCCTCTGGGGCACCGCACTGAGCTGGACCACCGGCTTCAAGTTGGTGCCGGAACTGCCGATTATTCAGGCCTATACGCAGCGCATCCAGGCACGCCCCGCCCTTGCGCAAGTGCGTGAACGCGACGCCGTCTGGGCGGCCGAGCACGCCAGGGGCCATTGAATGTTGACGCTCAACATGAAGACACCCGTTTTTGAAGATTCTTTACTGAAACCGCTTCAGCAGGCCAGCCGTAAAAAGCGCACCCAGCTGCTCGTGGTGAGCAGCCTGGGCATGGTGCCGGGCGTGTGGACCTTCCTGCGACCCAGCGGGATGGGCGACAGCGTCGAAAGTTTTTCCTCGCTGGAACTGAAATGCGGGCTGGTCGCCGCCGCCGTAATTGCTTACTTTCTAGGAGTTTTCATTGCACAAGGACTGCGCGACACGATGGACTGCTGGAAACGCCACGGCCAGCGCCAGCGACTCGATTTCGATGACTCGCTCATCTGGAACAACAGCAAGCAAGAACGCCATGGCCCGTTCTACACGCATGTGCCGGATCTGAATGGCGGACTTTTTTCTTTCAAGTCTCTTTTATTGACACGCATTGTTTTCGAATTTGCGTTTCCGGCATTTGTAGGCATGTTGTCGCTGTGGACGCTGGTTTCCTGGAATTAATTTTTTTCCGGACTTTTTATTCCGTCCAGAATTTTGGTCAGAAGGTTGATTCTTTTGTATTCGATCGATACATTGCAAGAAGTATCTCCAAAGGTCTGCCGGGTCCGCGGGTCAAAATATTCCTCATGATGAACTGTAAGTGTTTTAGGGCTTTTGGGCAGCCGATTGACGACAGCCTTCAGCAATTCGGCACGCTCCCCGCGCAGCAATTCAAGCGAATGGGCATGCTTGAAAAATGCCGGTGGTAAGACGCTTGTTCCTTTGACAATTTTCACGCCGTCCATCAATTGGCTTTGGACAAAGCCTCCTTTTTCGATATCTCCAGTGTTCATCAGTTGCTGATGCCATCTGTTGAAAGTGGCGGATTCACGCTCCATTTTGGAAGCCGCCGTCAAAGCAAAAATGATGCAGTCAAAATTTGACCGTTGGGCTTTTGCATCAATGACAACCACGCGAGAATCTTTTAATTCAGGCAGATCTCTCAGTTGATTGACAAACTTTCTGTAATTCACAGGATTTACTTCTTTGGCCATCGTCCCCATTTCAACCAGAATCAAGCTCGGAGGTTGCCCGGGAAGTCGGACAATATCGGCAGTGCTGTAATGCAATTCGTTTCCGATGCCGTCCATTTTAAATATCGCGCGGCTTCTTGTTTTTCGTTCTGGGGGAATTTTCAAAGATTCAACAAAAGCTGCGCTGCTGTTGAAATGCTGCAAATACAGCTGCGGATTTTTTTGATTTAAATAAGCCACCATGTCAGGCAGATGTTTCACATCAAGCTCATAAATCGCTGCGTCGGGCTGCCGAAAAAGACTTTGCCGGGTCTGGGCTTGTTTGATATGGCTTTCCAGGATCGCCCTTCGTGACATCCATGTCGATGGTGCTGCGGGCATGCCTGCAGGAGCCGACTCGGCGAGCTTGGGATACGTCGCAACCGCTTCTTCGGGCCGGGCACTGCCGGACGATGTCGGAGCCTTGTTGATGGGGCGTGTTATGGCGCTGGTTTTGTGGGTATGGGACATGGCGGCACACAAAGTAGATCGACGTTCTGACCGTAACGCTGTCTGAACTTCGTGACGTTGAAAAACCCGAAGTTTGAATTTGAAAAACGAAACAGCGTGAGTGGACGGAACAATGCCGTTTTTCAAAACGGGCGACGCGGCAGTCGCACGCCAGTCAAAATGCGCAGTCAAACAAATAAAGTACTTGACTCATCAATTGCGTCAGATTTTTATCTCGCAGACCTCACACACGGTTTTATACTGAATAGACAGGCATGAAAATTTTTCCACGGTTGGCGCAAAAGCCAGGAAGCGGGTCACAGATGGGTAGCAAGTTGCGCGTCTCGGGTTGGGTGGCCGCGGGGGCTGTGGCCGGTGTCTTGGCAACGCTGCAGTTGCAGGCAACTGCCCGCAATTCCGTTGGCCAGTTGCCGCTGGAAGAGCTGCAGCAGCTCGCCGCTGTTTTCGGCATGGTCAAAACCGATTACGTCGAGGCGGTCGACGAGAAAAAACTCATCACCGACGCCATTGGCGGCATGGTGGCCGGGCTGGATCCACACTCGCAGTATTTCGACAAAAAGACCTTCAAGGAATTTCGTGAAGGGACTTCCGGTCGTTTCGTCGGTGTAGGGATTGAAATCGGCATGGAAGACGGCCTGGTCAAGGTCGTTTCGCCGATTGAAGGTTCTCCGGCTTTTCGCGCGGGCCTCAAAAGCGGCGACTTGATCACTAAAATCGATGACAGCGCCGTCAAAGGTCTGACGATGGACCAGGCCGTCAAACGCATGCGCGGCGAGCCCAACACGCGCGTGGTGCTCAACATTTTCCGCAAGACGGAAAACCGCAGCTTCCCGGTGACGATCAACCGCGAAGAAATTCGCGTGCAAAGTGTGCGCTCACGGATGATCGAGCCAGGCTATGCCTGGCTGCGCGTCAGCCAGTTCCAGGACCGCACGGTCGATGATTTTTCGCGCAAGCTGGAAGAAATCTACAAGCAGGAGCCGAATTTGAAAGGCATCGTGCTCGATCTGCGCAACGATCCGGGCGGTTTGCTGGAAGCATCGGTGGCGGTGTCCGCGGCGTTTCTGCCGGCCGATGCGGTGGTGGTGTCGACGAACGGGCAAATCGCCGAATCCAAAGCGGTGTTCAAGGCGGCGCCCGAGTTTTATCAACGCCGCGGCGGCGCCGACCCGCTGAAGAAACTGCCCGAGGCGTTGAAGAACGTGCCGTTGGTCGTGCTGGTCAACGAGGGTTCGGCTTCCGCCAGCGAGATCGTCGCCGGGGCGCTGCAAGACCACAAGCGCGCCATCATCATGGGCGCGCAGACTTTCGGCAAAGGCTCGGTGCAAACCGTCCGCCAGCTGTCGCCCGATACGGCCTTGAAAATCACTACCGCTCGTTACTACACGCCGATGGGCCGTTCGATCCAGGCCAAGGGCATCGTGCCGGATGTCATGCTCGATGAAACGGCTGAAGGCAATCTGTTCGCATCGCTGAGAGTGCGCGAAGCCGACCTCGAGAAACACCTGCAGAGCGGTCAAGGCGCTGAACGCAAGGATGAAGTCCGCGAAAAAGCCCGCGAGGAAGCGCGCAAGAAGCTGGAAGAAGAAATGGCCAAGAAGGCCGCGCCGGTCAAACCGCTTCCTGAATTCGGCACCGCCGACGATTTTCAGCTGGCGCAGGCGCTCAACCGCCTCAAAGGCCGGCCGGTGCTGGTCAGCAAAACGATGACCGAGCGCAAGCCCGACACGGAAACCAACTGACGCCTCGGCGGGGCCTCTAACAGCGCTTTGTTTGCAACGCCCGTTTCGTGCGGGCGTTGCTCTTTGTGTCGATCCACAGGCATGCGGCGACACAGCCCGTCGCCTTGCCGCTGACATGAACGACGACCAATTGCTGCGCTATGCACGCCATGTGCTGCTCGACGACATCGGGATCGCAGGCCAAACGCGGCTGCTGGCGGCGCATGTGCTGGTGGTTGGCGCGGGCGGTTTGGGTTCGCCGGTGCTGATGTACCTGGCGAGTGCCGGTGTCGGCACCTTGACGGTGATCGATGACGACCGCGTTGAGCTGAGCAATCTGCAACGGCAGATCGTGCACGACATGTCACGGCTGGGGCAGCCCAAAGCGCAGTCGGCGGCGCAAACGGTTGCCGCGCTGAACCCGGACGTTCATGTGGTCGCGGTCGATGAGCGGGCCAGCGCTGCGCGTTTGAACGGCTGGGTGGCCGCCGCCGACGTCGTCGTCGACTGCAGCGACAACCTGACCACCCGCCATGCCGTGAACGCGGCTTGCGTGGCCGCACGGAAGCCGCTGGTGTTTGGCGCCGCCTTGGGCTTCGACGGGCAGTTGGCCGTGTTCGACACGCGCAACGCCGCGGCGCCCTGCTTTGCCTGCGTTTTCCCACCCGGCCCGGCCGTTTCAGCAGATGCGGATTGCGCCACGTTTGGCGTGTTCGCGCCGCTGGTCGGTGTGATCGGCAGCCTGCAGGCGGCCGAGGCCCTGAAGCTGCTGGCCGGCATTGGAACGCCCATGGCCGGCCGGCTGCAGTTGTGGGATGCCCGCACGATGCAATGGACTGCGCTGCAGGCCCCGCGCCGCATTGGTTGCCCCGTCTGCGGCAACCGCCCGGTCGCTTGAGGAAGTTGGCTGAGCAAATGCTTGAGCCTCGAATCGCGTTGCGCCTTGGCCTGGTAGCGCAGCGGTTTTCGACTTCCGCCGACTGTTGCACACCTGTCCCGCTCGGCGTTTCGTGCACTCGCAACGAGGGGGTGTCCACGCTACAGCGGTGGCTGTCGGCCGTCTTTTGGTTGTCATGATTCACTGAACCAGGGCGTTCACGCACCATTTCCGCCCATTGCACCGGCAGCGAGCCGTTAAGCTGCCGCCATGGAAAAACGCTCACCTCCCTCCGCAGTGCCAGCGGCTGCTGCGGCACGAAGCCCCGCCCGGCTACGCCCGCCTTCTGAATTAACGGCGCGCAACTTTCCGTCGGCGCAGCAAGAGGCCGACCAGGCGCCGCCGCCGTCGCGCTATGACGGCGCCGACAGTGCTTACCGCCTGGCGTTCACCGACACCGATTTTTTGCTGCGCGAAGAGCTGCGCCCGGTACGCATGCAGCTGGAGCTGCTCAAACCCGAACTGGTGCAGCGCGAGCAAGGCATTGAGTCGACCATCGTGATTTTCGGCAGCGCGCGCATTCTGTCGCCGCAAGCCGCTGCGCAGGCGCTTGCAGACGCACAAGCAGGCGGCGATGCCAGCGCGCTGCGCCAGGCGGAAATGCAGAGCTCGATGGCGGGCTATTACGAGCAAGCGCGGCGCTTTGCCGCGCTCGTGACCGAAGGCACGCGCCACTTGGCTACGCCGGTGGTGGTGGTGACCGGCGGCGGCCCCGGCATCATGGAAGCCGGCAACCGCGGCGCATTCGAGACCGGGGGCAAAAGCATCGGCCTGAACATCGTGCTGCCGCACGAGCAGGAGCCCAACCCCTACATCACACCGCAGCTGTGCTTTCAGTTCCATTACTTCGCGCTGCGCAAAATGCATTTTTTGATGCGCAGCATTGCGCTGGTGTGCTTTCCGGGCGGCTTTGGCAC
>JANXMO010000434.1 GCA_025354615.1 Burkholderiales bacterium
CGGCTCAACGAGCCGCGCTATGTGACGCTGCCCAACATCATGAAAGCCAAGAAAAAGGCCATCGAGGTGCTGACGCCGGCGGGCCTGGCGGTCGACGTGGCCTCACGCCTGACAACACTCAGGGTGAGTGAGCCCCCAACGCGCTGCGCTGGCATTCGGGTGCCGGACGTGGCGACGCTGGTCGACAAACTGAGAAACGAAGCAAAGGTGATTTGACATGGCGGCAGTTGGCGGCAAAGTGCTGGTGGTTGCTGAACACGACCACGCAGCGCTCAAGAGTGCGACATTCAATGCGGTGACGGCTGCGCTGCAGTTGGGCGGCGAAGTGCATGTGCTGGTTGCCGGCTCTCATTCAGCCGGCGCGGCGGCCGCGGCGGCGCGCATCGGCGGTGTTGCCCGCGTTTTGCACGCGGAAAGCGAAGTTTTTGCGCAGGCCTTGGCCGAGCCGCTGGCAGCCCAAGTGCTCGCAGTGGCGTCAGCCTATCGCCACCTCGTGTTCCCCGCCACGGCAGCTGGGCGCAATGTGGCGCCGCGCGTAGCGGCGCAACTCGATGTGGCGCAAATCTCCGATGTCACCAAGGTGATTGCGCCCGACACCTTTGAGCGGCCCATTTATGCCGGCAATGCGATTGCAACCGTCCAATCTGTTGACGTCACCTTGGTGATGACGGTGCGCGCCACGGCTTTTGATGCTGCGGCCGATCACGGCGGCACAGCCGTCATTGAGCCGGTTGCGGCATCCGCGGTTGGCAGGCACAGCCGCTTTGTGCGCAGCGAAATCGCTAAAAACGATCGCCCTGAACTCACCGCCGCCCACATCATCGTGAGTGGTGGCCGCGCGCTCGGCAGTGCCGAGCAGTTCACCGCCTTGCTGGCGCCATTGGCTGACAAGCTGGGCGCGGCGCTCGGTGCCAGCCGTGCAGCCGTGGATGCCGGGTATGCACCAAACGATTGGCAAGTGGGGCAAACCGGAAAAATCGTGGCCCCCGGCCTCTACATCGCTGTCGGTATTTCAGGCGCCATCCAGCATCTGGCCGGCATGAAGGACAGCAAGGTCATCGTTGCCATCAACAAGGATGCTGAAGCCCCCATCTTCAGCATTGCCGACTACTCGTTGGTGGCCGATTTGTTCACCGCCGTCCCGCAGCTGGTGGCCTCCTTGTAAGCTCGCTGCCGCGCTATGGGCTACGCCGCTCCGCTCAAAGACATGCTGTTTTGCATGCGTGAGCTTGTCGGTCTTGAGACCATGGCCCAGCAGCTGCCAGCATTTGCAGACGCGGGCCTGGACACCGCGCAGGCGGTATTGGAGGCAGCGGCCAAGTTCATTGAAAGCGTGGTTGCGCCGCTGAACCGCCAGGGCGATCTCCACCCCCCTGTTTTTGAGCAGGGCAAAGTGCGGATGACACCGGGTTTCAAAACCGCATGGCAGCAGTTTGGCCAGGGTGGCTGGCAAGGTTTGCAACATCCGGTGGCCTACGGCGGCCAGGCCTTACCCAAGACGATTGGCGCG
>JANXMO010000456.1 GCA_025354615.1 Burkholderiales bacterium
GTCTTTGTCAAAAAACAGAATGCGCAACCCCAGCACTTTGGTCAGCAGGGTGAGCAAAAAGCCCAGCAGTACTGACTTGCCGGTGCCGGTCATGCCACAGATGAACGTGTTGCCTGGATCCTTTTCGCCGATCCGGTTGCGGCCGAGGACCATCTGGTGTAGGTTCAGGTAGTACGGCTGCTTGGCTGGCGTTTGCAGGATGGCGACGGCCTCCCCCCACGGGTTGCCGTCCCGCTTACCGAGGTCGAAGTTGTGCATGGGCGACATGCAGGCGAAATTGCGCGTGGTGATCGTCGCAACGCGTGGACGCCATTTCCAGTTGCCGGGCAGTTGCGCAAAGTGGGCGCACTCGGGGACGACGTCCACGGTGGCCACTTTGTAGCCAACGTCTTCCTGTAACGCGGTTCGCGCATTCGCCATGTCCTTGCGCACTTGGTCAACGGTGTTGCCCATGATGCCCAGGCTGTAGTGGTACTCGCCCATGTAAACCCGGCCGTTGCGCACGTCTTCCAACGCGCTCTCCATGTCCTGGATCTGTTGAGGCGACCCCTCCCCGCCGCTGACCAGACGGTTGCGCTGCAGTTCGACGGCCTTCAAGCCGTCACGCTTGCTCATGAAGCTGAAGCTTTGCGTCTCGACAAATTCGTAGTTGCCATAGAACAGGCAGTTGTTCATGCCGGGCTCGGAGACCTCCGGGTAGTCCAGAAAATCCAAATAGCCGGTGAAGCCACGGCGCAGCAAGTGCTGGCTTTGCACGACGCCGTTCGAATCGCCAGCGAACAGGCGTGCGTCGCACAGGTAGTTGTAGATGGGCGAGGGTTCGAGATCCACCGGCTCGTACAGACCGGTCAGCAAGAACCTGTAGAAGCCCAGCATGTCAGAGCGAGTGCGGGTTTCGCCGCTAGCGAGCGTGCGTTCGTGGCATCCCAGTCGCTCGCCGCCGTATTTGCGCATGCTGGCTTCGACCTGCTGGGTGAGCGCGGCAAAGCGCTCCAGCACGTCGGCATCAAATTCATTGAGGATTTCGGCGCTGCGCGTGCGCATTTTCTTGAGCGCACCCGCTGCGGTGGCTGTTGGCCGTAGCAGCAGTGTGAAATACAGCTCGTTCTTGAGCATGGACTGCTCGGCAAGCGCGTCGTAGTACTTGTCGTTGAGCTGCTGGCCAAAGCTGCTGGGGAATCGTCCTTTGAGCCGATCGGTGAAGCGCCTGCGAACCCGGTGCACCCAGAGAGCACACGGCTCAGAGCTTTCAGAGCCGCGCACGCCGTGAAGAAAGTTCACCAGCTCGCGCTTGGCGCTGGCAATTTGCCCTGCAGATGCCGTCTCGAACGGGATGCCGTGCAGCCGCCAGGTCGCGCAGACATCGCCGTTGTCGCGCAGCTTGATGACGTCGGGTGCGATGTGCACACCCATTGGGATGTAGTTCGCGACATGCACTTCGCCTTTGCCGAGGCTTTTCGACTCTTCAAGCTGACCGGATTTTTTGAAAAACATGTCGCTTACTTCCGAGGTGGCAGGGGCGAGAAGCTCACCGCTCCCCAGAATTTGCGCGTGGCCGTCTGGCGGCTGCGCATGCGCGCTTTCATCAGGTACTGCAGCAGGCGGTGTTCGTCGTTGGATCCCACCTTGCGCGCCCAGGCATACACGAACACGCCGATAACTACGAAGACCAGTGCCGCGCTCAGCCGGATGAAATAGAAGCTGAGAACGGTGAGCTGGCCGATCGCCAGAGCACCCAGGATGAAAGGGATGAGCGGTACACCCAGAATCGTGCTGGGAGCAGTGCAGCCCTTGTAGATGGGGTCGTAGAAATCATCCTGCATCGCTGTGCGCCTGCTCGGGTTAATTCGTTCAGGTGAAGAGCCAGCTGACCAACACGGGAGCAAGGCCCGCAATGGAGGTGCCGACCATCGTGGGGAACATGTCTTTGATGGTCTTGCCGGCGAAGGCAATCATGTAACCGATGTAGGACCAGGCAATGACGAGGACCGCCACCCCCACGCCTTGCACAATGTTTTGCCAGCCCGTGGCAACCGCATTGATGCGAGCCTGCGCTGCACCGGCACCGCCAGTGCCCGTAGTTGTTGCTTGGGCATGGGCCAAGTCAGGCATCAGCAAAAACACAACGGCAATACAGAAGGCACTCCACATCAAGAACCTTCCCCACTCCATTGCGGCGTTGCGATTTTTAAAAACAGCGGTATCTCCCGTTGTCGTGACATACATAAAAAGCTCCTGCTTAAAGTTGTGATGCCCTGAAGGGCGGTGTTTCGCGCGGCTGCGTCGAAAGGGGTTGGCCCGGCGTCTCCTTTTGGAGGGCTTTTTGCGCAGAGGGGGGTGCCGCCAGAGCGGCAGCAACGACCTTCTGCACGTAGCCATGCGAATAGCCGGTCACGAAGTTGTTGGAGTAGTAGCAACTGAGGGCGTCGCGCAAGGCGAGCTGAGGCGCGTCGCTCTTGTGGCTCGCGCGCTTGTAGCAATCAGTGAGGATGCCGGCGGCCGCGCGCAAGTTCTCGCACGGATCGAATACGGATTCCTGGTTCAGTCGATATGCCGGCCAATTTTGTACATAGATCTGGATCAGGCCGGCGGAAAACCGTGTACCTCGTTGCCGGAGAGCGGCAACGGTGCTGATGGCTTCAAGGAGGTTTTGTGGTTGTCGTTCCAAACGGCCATTGACCACGCCAATTGCGTTTGGGTTAAGACTCGACTCCACCGTGGCCATCGCAAGCAGCGTGGTCGGAGCGACATGAGGCGCGCACTGTTGTGCGAGCGAAGCGAAGTCGACAAACAAACGAAACACTCCTGGATTTGTTTTTAATGTGGTATCACTCTAACACTGTTGCATGGCGTGTAATGCCCGTCAATCCCTCTTAGGTGTGACATTGGGGGGAACGGTGCAAATGAATTTTTCTCCATAGAAATTGGATTTCAACGTAACTGTCAATGTTGACAGGGTCCCCCTGAATCAATGGTCATGCATTATTAATGTGGTATCACGTAAAATGCGGGGTAACTGTTGTTTGGTCTAACTTTTGAAAGTTGAGGCGCAGCATTAACCCGTGATGACGGCGTTTCGTCAGGCGTTTTGACAACATGCAGGGCAGTGAAAGTCACCCCGGCTCAATGGAACCTTCGTGCAGATATTGGCGATGGCACGGGAAAGATGGCCGAGCAAGAAATAACGGAATGTCCAATGATTATTTTTGTAGCACAATGCCACCTAACGGTGTCATAATGACCCCTCAAGGAGGCCTTATGTCTACACTTGCTTCGATCAAACTTCCGGTTGACCTCATCAATGCCGCCCGCCAGGATGCTGGCGTGTTCTCCCGTTCTATCAGTGGCCAGGTGGAACACTGGGCGCGGATTGGGCAGGCGCTAGAGGCGGTGCCAGGCTATTCCGTGGATCGGGTGCGTGCTGCGCTTGAAGGCAATTTCGATTCTGCAGTGCTGTGTGAGGACGAGCTCCGTATCATGGATGACCTGCTTTTCCAGGAACCCACGGTGGCGCAGCGAAAGGCGATGGCGCGGATTGGCGCACGAGCTGGTGCAGTCGGCGTCAATGCAGAAGATCGCCTCGTACGCGTTCGTGCGGATGGCAGTACCGAGGTCCTGCCCGAGTGAACGGGTCTGCCAGCGAACGAAGCCGCCCTGTCCTGCACGTGGTTGCGGGTCCCAACGGCGCCGGCAAAACGACCCTTTATGAGACAGTTCTGAAGGATCGGCTTCCGGGTGTCGAGTTTGTCAATGCTGACCTGCTGGCCTGGGCGGAATTCGGGCACCCGGCCGTGACGCTGGCTGAGTCGCAACGAGGGCAGGAGCTGGCAGATGATCGCCGCAAGATGTTGATGGCCAACGGGCAAAGCTTGGTGGCGGAGAGCACGTTTTCCCACCCATCAAAGCTTGAGCTGCTCAAAGAGGCGCGCGAGAAGGGCTATGAGCTGCGCGTGTATCACGTCAACGTGCGCAGCCCTGAAATTTCTGTCTTGCGCGTGCAGAGCCGGGTGGAATCTGGGGGACATCCGGTCCCAGAGGACAAGATTCGTGAGCGCTATGTGCGCAACCAAGCGCTGATTCGCGAGGCGGTGCGCACCGCCGACCGGGCATTTGTCTTTGACAACTCAAAGCTAGGCGAACCCCATCGCTTGGCCATTGGCTTTCGCCTGGGTGAGGTCGTTCGCCTTAACGATCCGGTGCCTAGTTGGGCGCGCCAGCTCTATGCCGAGGATCTCAGTCGCTTTGCGCCGGAGCGCGTTAATGCCCCAGCGGCGAGTTATGAGGCCGCGGCGGCGCTGACCCGGCAGCGGCTCGGCGAAGATGCGCGAACTTTCATTGCGCGACCTGCAGGACGCTATGCAGGTGAAATCATCGGCATCACACAAATGCACGTTGTTCAGAGGCTGAGCGCCCGCGCGTCAGTTGTTCACTTTACAGACAGGTTGCCTCGGCCGCTGGCATTAAAAGAGCGTGTGGTTCTCCAATATCCTTCAGATCGGGTTGGCTCGGTTGTCGTTGAGCCGTTGCGGCAAGCCCGAGAGGCGGCGCCCCTGCAACAAAACATGGCGCCGGTTGATGCTGGAGAAAAGTCTCCGCTAGCGAACGCTGTTGATCCCATTGCACGGTTGCAGACGCTAAGTCAAAGTTTTCAAGCACTGGAAGGCGAGGCCATGGCTGGCTTGCTGGAGGCGTTGCGGGCGGGTCAGAAAGAGGCGGTGCATAAGCTCCTGGAGGCCACGCCGCAATTGCGTGTGGTGGTCCGAGATCTGATGAGGGAGTTGGGTGCTGAACCGCCCAGCCGTGGTTCGCCTGAAGGGCTTGATCCTGCCCAGCACCGTAAAGGCGAGGACAGAGAACGATAGTTCATGGCGTCAGCGAGGTTGGCGGCGTCCGTGTTGAATCAGCGGACCTCTTGGTTTTAACCTTTGGTGCCAGTTTTTGTTTGGTTTGTCCGAATGATCGGCGTGTTCAGCGGCTGCAGCCGCGCCCGGTATTCCAGGTCGAATTCGATCAGGCGTTCGATGTACTCGTTGCGTGAGCCCTGATAGGCCTTGAGCATGGCGTTCATCTGCTCGAACGTGCTTTGTTCGAGACGCAGTGAAAAGGCTTTGCGAGGGGGCTTGTCGGTGCCGGGCAACCGCCGCTTGCGACGGGGTTTTTTTTCTTTGGGAGGGTCTCCAGTCATGGGGTTGTTATATGCCCAAATACCTTTTTGGTAGCCACGCCTACTCGTCGGAGCACGAGGACTGGCCTCGCATCTTGCAAAAAGGCTACACCACAAAAGTGCGTCCTGTTTGCCTGTGTCATGCAGATGGCAACCGGCCGTCGCTTTACATTGCGCTCGCTCGGGGCCACTACCTTCTCAAACGGCTGCCCTATTCTGGACCTTTGCACGCGCCGTACTGCGAACACTATGAGCCTCCGCCCGAGCTGTCGGGCCTAGGTCAGGTGAGCGGCTCTGCAATCCGTGAGGAGGTCGAGTCACAAACAACCGTGCTTTCGCTGGAATTTGCGCTGACCAAGGGGCGGTCGCGTCAGCCCGGCATCGGCGCCGATCTCGAGCATGAAAGTGTGCGCAGCGACGGTGCAAAACTGACAATGCGCGGCTTGCTGCACTTCTTGATGGACGATGCTGGTTTGACGCGCTGGACACCGGCGATGGCCGGACGTCGCTCCTGGTTTGTGGTTCGACGCGAGCTGCTGAAGGCGGCCAGTTCCAAATTGACCAAAGGCCAACCGCTCCCTGCGTTGCTCTATCTTCCAGAGAACTTCAGCGTTGACCGAGCCGATGAAATTCGTCAGCGCCAGCGCGAATCACTTGGCCGACTGGCCGAGTCAACTTCGGCCCGCATGATTGTGCTGGGCGAGGTCAAAGCGATCGAAAACGCGCGTTACGGCAAGTGCCTGATCGTCAAGCACATGCCGGACATGAAGCTGCTGATGACAGACGGTCTGCACAACCACTTGGTGTCGCGGTTCGATCATCAATTGCAACTGTGGAGCCAGCTCGAAGCGACGCATTTGATGTTGCTGGCCACTGTTTCGCGTTCAGCGCAAGGCGTGTTTTCGGTCGAAGCAGCGTGCTTGATGAACGTCAATGAGCACTGGATTCCGTTTGAGACGCTGTTTGAGTGGGAATTGCTGGACGCGCTGCACCGTGCTCAGCGCCGGTTCACCAAAGGTTTGCGCTACAACCTGCCGTTAAGCAAGCCGCTGGCTTGCGCTGTGCTGCAAGACACGGGTGAGGTTTCAACGGCGCTGTTTGTAGTGCCGCAGGATGCAAAGGGTGAATATGTCGCAGCTGTTTCCGAACTGGTGCAGCAGTCAAACTTGCAGGCATGGCAGTGGCGAGCTGGGTTGGGTGCAATGCCGGCGTTGCCACTGAATGGAGTCCCCTGATGGATTTTCGATTTTTCTGTTTTTTCCTGTCTTTCCTGGCAATACCTGCCGTTGCAACCGCTGACGCTGGCGACAGCAACCCGTGGAAGCTGACAGTGGCCGACTATCGCTACAGCGACGGCTCCGACGGTCAGGACGTAAACCTCAGATGGCGACGCGAGGACACAAACATATGGGTCGGCGGCTATCACGACGGCGCATTTGGAAGCCAGGCGCGCACGGGTTTCGACACTTCAATGGCGCTTGGAGGAGGTGCTTCTTTGCAAGCTTCACTGCAGGCCGCCTCTCGTGGATTTATTGGTGGAAGCCTTAACTTGCAAGTGGGTGACCCGTGGTTTGCGCTGGTGGGATGGGGCCGTACCAATCTCAAGCCGTATTTCAATTTGAATTTCGATCCCAACGACGCCATCACGCTTGGTGGCGGGTGGCATGGTGAGGAAGGCCGCAGCGTTTCGCTTTCCGTCATCGCTGACGACCGCCTTCACACAGGCCAGAAAGACTGGCACCTCTCCGGCCGATGGCAGGTCGCAGCGGATGTGCGCATGACCTTGGACCTGCTGCGCAAGACAGGCCAGGGTGACAGCGGTTCGGTTCACGCGTGGGGTTTGAGCGCCACCCTGGAC
>JANXMO010000466.1 GCA_025354615.1 Burkholderiales bacterium
CGCCAGCTTGACATAGGGATCGTTCAAGTGATCCAACATCCAGGCTTTGTTGACTTTTTTGCTTTTGGATTTGACTTTCATCTGCAACCGATAATAGACCCATGGCATTCATAGAACTGACCCCTTCGCAGCGCAAGGAAAAGCGTGCACAAGCGCACCATCTTGAACCGGTGGTGCTGATCGGGGGCGATGGCTTGACCCCGGCGGTGGTTAAAGAAACCGATGCGGCGTTGACGGCCCATGGATTGATCAAGGTACGCGTGTTCAGCGACGAGCGCAGTACGCGAGAAATCTTTTTCAGCACGTTGGCCGATCAACTCAACGCAGCGCCTATTCAGCACATTGGCAAACTGCTGGTGTTGTGGAGACCGATCGCGCCAAAGGAAAAAACGGAGCGCGAAGACCGCAAGCCGGGTCCAAAGATCGTTAAATTGCTCAAATTTTCCAAAAGCGGCAACCATCGCCCGCAAGTCAAGAAAATCAGGGTTCTGGGTAACGAGCGAATTGCGGCCGGCGGCGAATTGAAAAGAGCGCGCTCACGCGTAACCAGCGTAAAGAAGACCGCTAGCGAGTAATGCATTTTCAGGCGGTTGCCAAACGCGTGAGGCGCCAGGCCAGAACGGTTGTTAACACCATTTTGGCGGCATACAACATTGCAGACGCCCCGTGCAATGCGCCGAACGACAACGCACCGCGCCCGGCGCGCGCTTCAGCCATCAAAGGCAAAAGTGCGAAATAACCCAGCACGGTGCAAAACAGCGCGCCCAGCACGAGCCATGTTTCAGCGCTGACAAACATGGCTTGCAAAGAAGGTCGTTCGAGAGACGATGTGGAGGTGCGAGCAATACTTCGTTGTGCCGGGCCACGAACAATCAGCAAAAGAACGATAGAAAGCGCAAGACTGGAATACGCTTCTTGCTGAAACATTTTTGCGGCCACGCGGCCGGCCCATTCAGTGGGAAGAACCGCAAAGCCCGACGGCGCACCGATGATGCCAATGCCCACCAACAAGCCGGCCCACAGGCCTGCCAGAAGGGCGCAGAAACGGACGGCAAACGCGTTACTCACACGTAACGCACATGAATGATTTCGTAGCTTTTGACACCGCCAGGCGCCTGTACCTCGGCAACATCGCCGGCTTCCTTGCCGATCAAGGCCCGCGCAATGGGCGAGCTGATCGAAATCAAGCCCTGTTTCAAATCGGCTTCGTCATCGCCCACGATTTGGTAGGTCACCGAGGATGATGAACTTTCTTCTTCCAACTCGACGGTTGAGCCAAACACAACCCGTCCATCAGCGTTCAACTCGCTTGGCTCGATCACTTGTGCGGCTGCCAGTTTGCTTTCAATTTCCAAAATGCGTCCTTCAATAAAGCCTTGTTTGTCTTTGGCCGCCTCGTATTCCGCGTTTTCTGACAAATCGCCCTGTGCACGAGCCTCGGCAATGGCTTGGATCACCGCATGGCGTTCCACTGTCTTCAACTGGTGCAACTCGGTTTTCAACTTTTCAGCGCCGCGGGTGGTAAGGGGAATAGTGGCCATGGACAGCTCCTGGAAAAAATGAAGCCGCCGTCAGAGTCTCTGGCGGCGGCACAGGTGATCGAAATATCAAGCGGCGCGAGTTTAGTGCAACTGCGAATGCAGCTCTTGTAAAGAGAGCACCGTGAGGTCGTCCTGGTGCTTCATGCCCTCCACCGCGGCTTCACATCCAGCCATGCTGGTGTAGTAAGTAACGCGGTGGGCCAATGCCGCCTGGCGGATGTGGCGCGAATCCGCAATGGCGGTGCGCGTTTCGTCAACTGTCGTGAAAACCAGCTGAATTTCACCGCCCTTGACCATGTCGACGATGTGGGGCCGCCCGTCTTTGACCTTGTTGACGGTTTTAACGATGACGCCGGCAGCAGCCATTGCCGCAGCAGTGCCGCGCGTTGCAATCACGTTGAAACCCAGTGCCAGCAGATCGCGTGCAACCGCTACGGCACGTGCTTTGTCACCATTGCGAACGGTAATGCAAACCGTGCCACTGCGCGGCAAGCGAGAGCCGGCGCCCAACTGACTTTTCAACATGGCCTCGCCAAAGCTGCGGCCTGCACCCATGACTTCGCCGGTCGAACGCATTTCCGGACCTAAAATTGGGTCCACGCCCGGGAACTTGTTGAACGGAAAAACAGCCTCCTTGACGCTGAAATAAGGCGGAACCACCTCATGTGGTGCCCGGCCATCAGGGCCGCGTTGATCAACCAGCCGTTGCCCGACCATGCAGCGCGCCGCAATCTTGGCCAACTGCTGGCCCGTGGCTTTGGAAACGAAGGGCACGGTACGGGAGGCCCTGGGATTGACTTCCAGCACATAGACCGCCGCTGGCTTGCCATCAATGCCTGCAGCGTTCTGTATCGCGAACTGCACGTTCATCAAACCCTTGACTTTCAGAGCGCGCGCCATCAACGCTGTTTGACGGCGCAATTCCGCTTGCAACGGCTGCGGCAAGGAGTACGGCGGCAACGAGCAGGCGGAGTCTCCAGAGTGGATGCCGGCCTGTTCGACGTGCTCCATGATGCCGCCGATCATGACGCCGTCCGGGCCGTCACTGCCATCGGCAATGCAGTCGACATCGACTTCCAACGCGTCATCCAAAAAACGGTCCAATAGCACCGGCGACTTCTCGGACACTTTGACCGCTTCGCGCATGTAGCGCTCGAGATCACGGTCGTCGTGAACGATTTCCATGGCCCGCCCGCCCAGCACATAACTCGGGCGAACCACGAGCGGATAACCAATTTCCCGCGCCAGCAGCAGCGCCTGCTCTTCCGTACGGGCCGTGCGATTGGGTGGCTGGTGCAAGCCCAAAGAGTGCAGCAGCTGTTGAAAACGCTCGCGGTCTTCGGCGATATCGATGCTGTCGGGGCTGGTGCCGATGATGGGCACACCTGCACGCTCAAGGTCCAAAGCCAGCTTCAGCGGCGTTTGGCCACCGTATTGCACGATGACCCCGACGGGATTCTCCTTGTCGACGATCTCCAGCACGTCTTCCAAAGTTACTGGCTCGAAATACAAGCGATCCGACGTGTCGTAATCGGTCGATACCGTTTCGGGATTGCAGTTGACCATGATGGTTTCATAACCATCGGCACTCAACGCCATGGCTGCGTGCACGCAGCAATAGTCGAACTCGATGCCTTGGCCAATGCGGTTCGGGCCGCCACCGAGCACCATGATCTTGCGGCGGTCTGACGGCGCGGCTTCGCATTCTTCGTCGTAGGTGGAATACAGGTAAGCGGTTTGCGTCGCAAACTCCGCTGCGCAGGTATCGACCCGCTTGTACACCGGCCGAATACCCAGTGCATGGCGCGCCGCACGAACCTCGTGCTGGCTGGTCTCGAGCAGCTGGCCGAGGCGGCGGTCAGAAAAGCCTTTTTGTTTGAGCTGCCGCAGGTCGCTGGCCGACAAGTCGGCAATGCGTCTGCCTCCCAGCGCTTTTTCGATGTGAATCAACTCTTCGATCTGCGCAAGAAACCACGGGTCGATCCCGGTTTCCTCAAACACTTCTTGCAGACTCATGCCGATTCGAAAAGCGTCGCCCACATACAAAATGCGCTCCGGGCCGGCTTCGCCAATTTCTTCGATGATTTCATCGCGGTCGGCTTCAAGGCATTGGGTTCGCTGTGTCAATCCATCAATGCCGGTTTCAAGGCCTCGCAACGCCTTTTGAAAACTTTCTTGAAACGTGCGGCCCATCGCCATGACTTCGCCAACCGATTTCATCTGTGTCGTCAAATGAGGGTCGGCAGCAGGAAATTTTTCAAAAGCAAAGCGCGGAATCTTGGTCACCACGTAGTCGATGCTGGGCTCAAATGACGCCGGCGTGGCGCCGCCTGTGATGTCGTTGCGCAACTCATCGAGCGTGTAACCCACCGCCAGTTTCGCAGCGACTTTGGCAATCGGAAAACCGGTCGCTTTGGAAGCCAGTGCCGATGACCGCGACACACGCGGGTTCATCTCGATCACCACCATGCGGCCGTCTTGCGGATTGATTGCGAACTGAACGTTGGAGCCGCCGGTGTCCACGCCGATTTCCCGCAGGATGGCAATGCTGGCATTGCGCAGCAGTTGGTATTCCTTGTCGGACAGGGTTTGGGCCGGCGCTACCGTGATGGAGTCGCCGGTGTGAATGCCCATCGGGTC
>JANXMO010000476.1 GCA_025354615.1 Burkholderiales bacterium
GGTTCAGGCTCGTCGACGGCTCCTGAAAAATCATGCCGATGCGGCCGCCGCGCAAAGCGCGCATCTTCGATTCGGGCAGCGACAGCACGTCGGTGCCATCCAGCTCGATACGACCGGCGGTGACGCGGCCGCTGTCGGGCAGCAGGCGCATCAACGCCAACGCCGTCATGCTTTTGCCGCAGCCCGATTCGCCGACCAGCGCAAAGGTTTCGCCGCGGCGCATCGCCAGGCTCAGGCCGTCGATCGCCTTGACCAAGCCCTCATCGGCGTCGAGCGTGACGGTGAGATCGTTGATGTGCAGCATGGCGCGTCAGGACAAGGGCGATATCGACGGCGATATGGGCCGACGGGCGGCGCGAAAGCCGCGGCCCCGCGGATCGAACGCGTTGCGCACACCGTCGGCGAACAGGTTGGCCGCCAGCACCAGCGTGACCATGAAGCCGAAGGCCGCGGCGAAGGACCACCAGACGACCGGGTCGCGGCTCATCTCGGTGCGCGCCAGGTTGATCATGCCGCCGAAGCTGTTCATCGACGGGTCGACGCCCACGCCGACGTAGCTCAGCACCGCCTCGTAAAGAATCAGCGACGAGAACTCGAGCACGGTGACGATCAACATCAAGTGGGCGACGTTGGGGAAAATATGGCGCAGCATGATGCGGCCGTGGCTGACGCCAAAGGCGCTGGCGGCCTGCACGTACTCCAACTCACGCAGCTTGAGCGTTTCACCGCGCAGCAGCCGGCACAGGCCGGGCCAGCTGGTGGCGCCGAGCACGGCGCACAGCAGAAACAGCTTCAAATCCGAGCGCTCGGCCGCGGTGTCGAACAGGTCCGGGTGCTTGTCGAGAAACACCTGCACCATCAGCACGCAGGCGGCAATCAGCAAGATGTTGGGCACCGATGAGAAGACCGTGTAGATGTACTGCACCACTTCATCGACCCAGCCGCGGAAATAGCCGGCCACGATGCCCAGGACCGCGGCCAGCGGCAGCGTCACCGCGGTGGCCAAGCTACCGATCACGAAAGCGGTGCGAATGCTTTTGAGGGCTTGGTAGAGCACGTCGTTGCCCGTCAGGTCGGTGCCCAGCACGTGGTAGGGGCCGGCCAATGCTGCCGCCGGGCCGCCAAGCACGGCCAATGCCACGAACATGAAAGGCAGCACCCGCCACGGGATCGGCCCCTCGCGCCGCCAGACGGATAGCGCAGTCGCACGCCAAGCGCGTCCGCGGGCGCGGGCGAGCGCGGCAATCAGCCCGGCCGACAGCAGCGCAGCCACCACCAAACCCACGGCCAGGCCGGTGGCGGCGCGTGTTGCGACGTCACCGGACCAATCGCGCTGCGGGTTTTGCAAATGCGCGCCGCCATGCCGCAAGCGCGGCGCCACGCGCTGAGCCTGTCCCTCCACCAGCACGGTTTCCTTGGTGAAGCCGACGTAGGCCAGCGGGCGTGAATAAGTGGCTTCGCGTGATTGCAGGAGTGGCGCCAGCACGGCGTCGAGCACCGAGCGGGTGCGCGTGTCGTAAGCCGCGGCGGACACGCCAGCCACTGCAGGCAGCAAGGGGCGGTAATGCAGGCTGTCGAGCAAGGTGATGGCCAGGCAAAGCAGCAGCAACACCGATGACGCCAAAGCGGGCGCATCCCCCAGCACCCGCTGCCAATGCCCACGCAAGCGCGGGCTGCGCACCACGGCAACGCCGTACGCCATCAGCGCGGCCAGCAGCAGCCACATCGCGGCATCGGTCCACAGCAAGACGAAACGGGGCATCCTTACTCCATCACTCCAGCCGAACCCGCGGGTCGGCCCAGCTGTAGGCCACGTCAATCAGCAGGAACGTGGCGATGTAGAGCAGCGAGCCGACGAACACCATGGTGCGAACGATCGCGAAATCCTGCTTGCCGATGGCTTCGATCACATAGGCGCCCAGCCCCGGCAAGCCGAAAAAGCTCTCGAACACCAGGCTGCCGAGAAAGACATACGGCAAGTAGCTGCCGGCACTGGTGATGATGGGAATCAGCGCGTTGCGCAGCACGTGGCGCCACAGCACGGCCGGCTCGCCCAGGCCTTTGGCGCGCGCCGTGCGAACGTAGTCCTTGCCCATCTCTTCAAGAAACATCGCGCGGTAAAGCCGGGCTTCGCCGCCCAGCCGTGCCACCATCGATAGGCCGATCGGCAGCAACAGAAACTTAATCGCGTCCAGCCCCGTGGCATAACCCGACAGCGGCACCAGCTTGAGCACACGCGAGAAAAGGAACTGGCCGACGATGATGTAGAACAAGCTGGAGATCGACAGCATCAACACGCAGGCGACCACGCCCCAGAAATCAAGCCGGCTGTTGCGCACGGCCACGAGCAACAGGGCGAAGGCGGTGCTGGCCAGCACTTGCAACACGAACAAGGGCAATGCCAGCTGCAGGCTGACGCCCATGCGGGTGCTGATTTCATGGCCGATGTCGCCAGCGCTCTCCGAGTCGGCGCGGCCGAATTCGAGCTGGAACAGCGACACCGAGCGGTCCCAGAAAATCGTGTCGGTCACGCGGGCAGCGCCAGCGCGCTGCGGGTTGAAGTACAGCGGTTTGTCATAGCCGCGCTCGGCCTTCCACTTTTCGATCAGCGGCTGCGTGACGCGTTTGCCGCCGATGTTCAGGCGCGCCATGTCGTCGGGCGTGTTGATGGCGAAAAACAGGATGAAAGTGCCCAGGTTCACACCGAGCAACACCAAAGCTCCATTCAAGAGGCGGCGCAGGAGATAAAAAGCCATGGCGTCGTGAGGCGGCAGGTTCAGGCAGCAATGTCGCCGCGGGCGTTCAGCCGCTCGCGCCGGCGCAGGCCGTGCCACGCCAATGCGGCCAATGCGATTGCGATCACCGCGGCCGTGACAATTGGCCACCACACCGGGCGATTCCATTCGCGCTGGCGGCGCACGCGCTCGGCTGCATCGATGCGCAAATAGCGGCCTTGGTCGCGCACCAGAATGGCCGGCTTCGAGTTGTGCACCCACGACTGCACGGCGGCCGAGGAATACGGGAAGAAGCCGAAACTCCACGGCGCGTCGTGCCGCAGCACGTTCACCATCTGGTCGATGACAGCCTGCTTTTGCGGCCCATCGTCGAGCATCTTCAATTCGCCGAACAGTTGGTCGAAGGCCGGGTTGCCGTAGTTCGCCGTGTTTTCACCATCGAAGCGCGTCTTGGCATTCGGGCCGTAGAACAGGAACATGAAGTTCTCGGCGTCAGGGTAGTCAGCGTTCCAGCCCAGCCAGAACACTTGGTAATTGCCTTTGCGCACCTTGTCCTGGAACTGGTTGTTGTCGGTCGCGCGGACTTCAATTTGAATGTCGACCTTGGCGAACTGCCGCACCACCCAGTCGATTTCCGGTTTGCGCTCGGGTGTGGCGGCGTAGTACACGTCGTAGTTCAGCACCAGCG
>JANXMO010000499.1 GCA_025354615.1 Burkholderiales bacterium
TTTTCAAGCGGCCGTGCAAAGGCCGCTTCCTATAATCATTGACAGCTTGTTGCGCTCGCGCTTTCGCCATGCATCCAGAATTCAAACCCACTGAAATCGAACGCGCGGCGCAGGCCGTCTGGGCCGCCAGCGACGCGTACCGTGTGCATGAGCACGCGCTCGACAGCCAAGGCCAGCCCAAGCCCAAGTTCTACGCCTGCTCGATGTTGCCTTATCCCAGTGGCAAGCTGCACATGGGCCACGTGCGCAACTACACCATCAACGACATGTTGGCCCGCCAGTTGCGCATGAAGGGCATGAACGTGTTGATGCCGATGGGCTGGGATGCGTTCGGCCTGCCGGCCGAGAACGCTGCGCTCAAGAACAAGCTGCCGCCAGCGCAGTGGACCTACGCCAATATCGCCCACATGAAGGCGCAGATGCAGGCTCTGGGCCTGGCCATCGACTGGCGCCGCGAAGTGGCCACCTGCTCGCCGGCGTATTACAAGTGGAACCAGTGGCTGTTTTTGAAAATGCTGGAGGCCGGCATCGCGCAGCGGCGCACCCAGATCGTCAACTGGGATCCGGTCGACCAAACCGTGCTGGCCAACGAGCAGGTCATCGACGGACGTGGCTGGCGCTCAGGCGCACCGATCGAGCGGCGTGAAATTCCCGGCTATTACCTGAACATCACCCGCTACGCGGAAGAACTGCTAGACCACGTTCAGCATCAGTTGCCGGGCTGGCCGGAGCGCGTCAAGCTGATGCAGAGCAACTGGATCGGCAAGAGCGAAGGCGTGCGCTTCGCCTTTGCGCACGAGATTGCCGATGCGCAGGGCCAGCTGATTCAAGGCGGCCGCCTGCACGTGTTCACCACGCGCGCCGACACACTGATGGGCGTGACCTTTTGCGCCGTGGCACCCGAGCACCCGCTGGCCGCGCACGCGGCCACGCGCGACCCGGCAGTCGCCGCCTTCATCGCCGAGTGCCAGGCCGGCGGCGCCACAGAAGCCGAATTGGCTGTACAGGAGAAAAAAGGCATCCGCACCGGCTTGGTGGTTAGCCACCCGTTAACCCACGAGCCGGTCGACGTGTGGGTTGGTAACTATGTGTTGATGAGCTATGGCGACGGCGCCGTGATGGGCGTGCCGGCGCACGACGAGCGCGACTTTGCATTTGCCAAAAAATACGGCATCGACTCGCTGCAAGTCGTTCACGTCGACGGCGAATCTTTCAGCTACGACCATTGGCAGGACTGGTATGCCGACAAGCAGCGCGGCGTCACCATCAATTCCGACAACTTCAGCGGCCTGGCCTTCGGCCCCGCGGTGGAGGCGATTGCCGCCGCGCTGGCGGCCAAAGGCCTGGGCGAGAAGAAAACCA